>JBKJND010000399.1:0-6127 GCA_046596095.1 Ahniellaceae bacterium
GCATCAGCGCCGCCATTGTCGACGGTCCGGCGATGCTTGGAATCGCCATCGGCACGATAAATGGCTCGCCATCCGGCACCTCGCCGAAAACGCCTTCGGCCGTTGGGAAGATCATCCGCAAACCGATCAGGAACAGGATGATGCCGCCGGCAATGCTCACCGACTCCTGCTTGAGCTGAAGCGCGGCGAGGATGTAGGCGCCCCCGAACAGGAATGCGAACAGCACCGCGAGCGCGATCAGCAATTCGCGCGCGAGCACTACGCGGCGCCGCGCCGGAGTGAGCGTTTTAAGCAGCGCCAGAAACACCGGCACGTTGCCGATCGAATCCATGATCAGGAACAGCATGAGTGCCGCAGACAGTGTGGTCACGAAGCGGTGCTCACGAAGCGCTCCCGATGTCGGCGACGTCCACGGTTTTTCCCCGCCAGGGCGAAGCGCCATCGCCCAGCAATCGCACCACCGCATCGGCGCAAGCCACAGGCCCGCACAAGCGCCCGGAGTCTTCCGCAAAATACGCGCGCGCGCGCAATCGGGTTGCCATCGGTCCCGGTCGGATTCCATGAATGCGCAACGACGTGCGATCCGTTTCAGCGTGCAAGATCGCGACCAGCGCCGGCAATGCGGACTTGGCGACACCATACGCACCGCGATAGGGCTTGACGACTTCAGCGGGATCGTCGAGCACGAAAATGACGGCTGCATCGCGCTGCTGTTGCAGCAGCGGCAGACAGGCGCGCGTCAGCAGCCACGGCGCGGCTAGATTGGCGTGCAGGGTGCGCAGGAATGGATCCGGAGCGACATGCGCCAGCGGCGTCAGGCCATCGAAGCGCGCGGCGGCGTGCACGATGCCGTCGAGACGTCCGCACTCCTTCGCGATGGCATCTGCGAGTGCGGCGTAGTCATCGGCGGTCGCGCCTTCGAGATCCAGCGGAAAGATTGCGGGTTGCGCTAGTGCTTCGTGGCAGATCGCGTCGTAGAGCTGCTCAAGGGCGCGCACGTTGCGGCCGAGCAATACGACGGTAGCGCCAGCACGCGCCGCCGCCATCGAAGTAGCGCGACCCAACCCTCCAGTGGCGCCGGCTACGATAATCACGCGATCGGCCAACTGTCCGGCGCACGCGCCCGGCACCGCACTGTTGTCAAGGGGCACGGCGACGATCACGATTCAACTGCGCTGCGCTTCGCCGACCATCGCGGCAAGTTCGCCCTTGACGGCAAGTTCAAGCGCGATATCGCAGCCACCAATGAGTTCGCCATTGATGAAGAGTTGGGGGAACGTCGGCCAGTTGGAAATTCTCGGGAGGCCCGCACGCACTTCGGGATCTTCGAGCACGTTGACCGACTCGAAGCGCGCACCGGCTTGCGTCAACGCCTCCACCGTACGCGCGGAAAATCCGCACATCGGGTACTGCGGGGTGCCCTTCATGAAGAGCACGATCGGATGACCGTCGATGATCTGGCGAATGCGGGACTGAGCGTCCATGTACGTTTCCAGGCAAAGCGGGCGCGCATTGTAGGGCGGCGGCTGTGGCCGCACACCTCGCCAGCGGCTCCTCACGCGCACATCCCGGCATCGGCTCGAACCGTCGTTTGCGGAACGCTCATGCGCGGCTGGCTACACTTCCGACTCGACCAACCTCGACGTCCACCCACCAATCAGGAATCCTCATGGCCATCGAACTGCCTGCCCTGCCCTTTGCGCGTGAAGCGCTCGAGCCGCACATCTCCGGCGAAACCATCGATTTTCACTACGGCAAGCATCACAAGACCTACGTCGACAATCTCAACAAGATGATCGCGGGCACCGAACTCGATTCGCTGACGCTGGAAGAAATCGTGCGCAAGGCCGAAGGCGCAATGTTCAACAACGCAGCGCAGGTGTGGAACCACACGTTCTACTGGAATTGCCTGTCGCCGGAAGGCGGTGGCAAGCCGTCGGGCGCACTGGCGAAAGCCATCGACGAAGCGTTCGGCTCATACGATGCGTTTGTCGAACAATTCACCAAGACCGCCATCGGCACGTTCGGCTCGGGCTGGGCGTGGCTGGTGCAACGCAGCGACGGTACGCTGGCGATCATCAGCACCAGCAACGCCGCAACACCGCTGACTGGCGAGGACAAGGCGCTGATGACGTGCGATGTTTGGGAGCACGCGTATTACATCGACTACCGCAACGCGCGACCCAAGTATCTCGAAGCGTTCTGGAAACTGGTCAACTGGGAATTCGTCGCCGCGCAGATGCATTGATCGCAGTTGCAGGCTGCGATGGGCACGCGTACAGGAGCGGCGCGAGCCGCGGATGCAATTTCGACGAGTTTCGCATCGCGGCTTGCGCGGCTGCTACAGGTCGGGCTCGCGCAGTGCGGCGAGGAGGGGCGCGCACTGATCTTCGCGGTCGAGGCGCCGCGCGAGGTCTTCGATGCGGGTGGAAAGTTCGAGCCGGGAACTCGCGCAGATGGTGGCGTGCCCCAGTTTGCGTCCGGGGCGGGCGTTCTTGCCGTAGTCGTGCCAGTGCACATCGCTTGCCGACAATGCGGCTCTGCGGTCGGGCATCTCGCCGACCCAGTTGAGCATGGCCGCCGCCCCGCGCGCCGCGGTGTCGCCTAACGGCAGTTCGAGCACTGCGCGCACGTGATTCTCGAATTGCGAACAGACCGAACCTTCGATGGTCCAATGGCCCGAGTTGTGCACGCGCGGAGCCATTTCGTTGGCAAGCAGGGTTCCTCCGCAGACAAACAGTTCCAGGGCAAATACGCCGACATAGTCGAGGTGCTCGGCGATGGCGCGTGCATGGCCCACGGCTTGTGCGTCGAGCGCCCCGATGGACCACGGCGCGAGGCTCACGGAAAGAATTCCGTCGGCGTGCCAGTTGCGAGTCAGCGGCCAGGACCGGAATTCGCCATCGCGTGCTCGCACCGCGATAACCGAGACTTCGGCGTCGAACGGCACGAACGCTTCGAGAATGAGCGACGTCGCGCCGGGCAATGGGCTGCCGAGCAATTGCCACGCCGCATCGACGTCCGCTCGTGTGCGCAGCCGGAACTGGCCCTTGCCGTCGTAACCGAGTCGCCTGGTCTTGAGAATCGCGGGCAAACCAATGCTTTCCACCGCCGCCTCAAGATCGGCGCGCGATCCGACCGCTGCAAAGGCGGGCGTGCCGATACCCAGCGCTGCGAAAACCTGCTTTTCCGCCATTCGATCCTGCGTGATCGCCAGCGCCGTCGGGGCCGGGAATACCGGCAGGCGCGCCGCCAACCACTCGGCCGAAGCGGCAGGTACGTTTTCAAAATCGAACGTGGCTACATCGACCTGAGCTGCGAAGCGCGCAAGCGCATCCGTGTCGGTGAAGTCCGCATGCAAGAGCGGTGCGACCTCGCCCGCGCAGGCATCGCTTGCACTGTCGAGTATCCGGAAGCGCGCACCGAGTGGCGCGCCGGCGAGCGCAAGCATGCGCGCGAGCTGGCCGCCGCCAAGAATTCCGACGACGCTCACAACACGTGCATCACGGGCTGCGCGGATCCGGACGTGCAAGCACCGCGCGCGTCTGCTCGGCACGGAATCGATCGAGCGCCTCCGCGAGCGCGGGGTCTTCCAACGCAAGCACCGCAACGGCAAACAACGCCGCATTGCCCGCACCCGCGGGTCCAATCGCAAACGTGGCCACTGGCACGCCGCTCGGCATCTGCACGATCGACAACAGCGAATCGACACCGCGCAACATCTTGCTGGCCACGGGCACGCCAAGCACGGGCAAGCTCGTCTTGGCTGCGAGCATGCCGGGCAGGTGCGCCGCACCGCCTGCGCCCGCGATCAGCAACTTGATTCCCCGCTCGCGCGCACTGCTGGCGTATTCGAACAACAAGTCGGGCGTGCGGTGCGCGGACACCACGCGCACTTCAAACGCAACCCCGAACTCCGTCAACAGATCGGCGGCGGGCGAAAGCGTTTCCCAGTCGGAACGCGAGCCCATCACCACTCCCACCCGTGGCGTCACGCCGTTCGCGTCGTGCATGGCCCGGACTCGGCAAAAACGTTATGTTACCAGTCCGATTCATCGCCTCAGGCTCGAACAAACCATGGCACTCGATCGAAGGCTGCTCGACATCCTGTGTTGCCCGGTGAGCAAGGTACCCGTGCGCATCGCCACGGCGACGGAACTCGAAACCTTGAACAAGGCCATCGTCGCGGGGCAAGCGCTCGATGTGGCGGGTAATGCTCTGTCCGCGCCGATCGGCGAAGCGCTCATCACGACCGACCAGCGCGTTCTCTACCGGATCGAGGACGGGATCCCGGTGATGCTCGCGGACGAGGGAATAGCCACTCTGCAGTTCCCTGCTTTTCCGCGCTGACCGTTGATCCGTGAGAGGAATCGATTTGCTGCAACCGCCCGACCCCGCACAAGTCGCGAGCGATGTCGTGCGCGCGCTGGCCGAGGACCTTGGCAGCGGTGACTCGACGGCAGCACTCGTGCCGGACGGGAAAGTCACCGCGCACATCGTCAGCAAGGATTCTGCGCGCGCCGTGCTTGCCGGCGTCGCCTGGGCCGAGGCGTGTTTCCGTTCGCTGGATCCTGATGCGCGAGTCGACTGGCACTATCGTGACGGCGAGTGCTTCGAGCGGGGCGATGCACTCTGCACTGTCGCGGGCGAAGCGCGCGCACTGTTGTCGGCGGAACGCTCCGCGCTTAATTTCCTGCAAACGTTGTCGGGCACCGCGACCGTGACTGCCGCGTATGTGGCTGCGATTGCAGAGTCCCATTGCCGGATTCTGGATACACGCAAGACCTTGCCGGGCCTGCGTTACGCGCAGAAGTACGCCGTGCGCGCAGGCGGCGGGAACAACCATCGGATGGGTCTGTTCGACGCGGTGCTGATCAAGGAAAACCACATCGCGGCTGCGGGCAGCATTGCGGCAGCGGTCGACGCCGCTCGCGTGTTGGCCCCGTCGTTACTCGTTGAAGTGGAAGTCGAGAATATCGCCGAGCTTGAGCTGGCATTGGCTGCCGCTCCCGACCGGATAATGCTCGACGAATTCAGCGCCAAGGATCGCGCGCGCGCGGTTGCGCTGACCCGGGGCCGCATCCCGTTGGAAGTTTCCGGCAACGTCACGATCGAGTCGATTGGCGATATCGCCCGCAGTGGCGTCGACTTCATCTCCGTCGGCGCGATCACCAAGCACGTGCGCGCAATCGATCTCTCGCTGCGCATCGAGAAGCCTCAGCGCGGAGCGCCATAGCCGACCTCGTGAACACGTTGCAGTCGTAGGTCAGGTCGCGAAAGCGACCTGACAGCCCATCGCGACTCCGTGTCAGGTCGGCACGCCGACCTGACTTACGCAGCTCTGGTCGGCGTTAGAGGTAACCGAAGAACTTGAGACCGGCGGCGAGGACCGCGACTGCGCCGACGCCGACCAGCATCCACACCCACGCCGGTTGCGCCGGTGGCGCCCGGCGAGGCGCTGTTGCAGCAGCAGACGAGACCGCCGGCTTGGCGGTGCTCGCGGGCGTGTCCATTCCAGGTGCGGTTACCTGAAACCGCAAGGTGTCGAGCCTTAGTTCATCGCCGACCTTCAACACCGCGTTTTCCACGCGCTTGTCGTTGACGTAGGTCCCGTTGGACGATCCGAGGTCTTCCACGCGCACGCCGTTCGGCGTTACCTCAAGGCGCGCGTGCCGACGCGAAATCTCGTCGCTGGGAATCGAAATCTCACAATCGGCCTGGCGGCCGATGACCATGCTGCCATACAGCGGCAAGGTCTTGCCAAAGGTCACGCCCGACACACCGCGCAACATGTAGCGGGGCAATGCCATGCGCACGCGCGTGTGGCCGTCGTCATCGCCCATCATCGGCATCGGCGGCATGGGTGGCGGCGCGGCAGCCACTTTTTCTCCCGCGACCACGCGGGCGCCCACGCGCGCAAACAACAAGAGATCGCCCACCTTGAATGCGGCGCCGTCGGCGGCCTGGCGGCCGTTGATCACGACCACGTTGTTCGCGTCCGGAATAGCCAGCTTCGCGGAGTCGCCGTCAATGTGGATGACGCAATGCGCGGGAGCGATGCCTTCCGCCGTCAGCCGCACCTCGGCATCGGCATCGCTGCCGACGCGGTTGTCACCGGCCTTGAGCG
>JBKJND010000414.1:0-3325 GCA_046596095.1 Ahniellaceae bacterium
CGCTCATACGGGATGCCAAGCTGACGATCGCGATATGTGCGCTCACGCTTGCGGCGTGCGGGCCAAGCCCACTGGTGCGGGCCGGCTCCGCGACAGCGGTCGCATCGATTGCGCTGGAGACGCCAGTGGATTGGTCGCGCTACGGCGATTCGCGCGTCGAGCTCTGGACGCGCGATGGCACGCTGCTCAATCAGCTGCAGTTCGTAGGCGCGGTCGAACCTGGGCAGCATGTGTTTCGTTCACGGCGCGAAACCAAGCGCCGCCCCGACGGGCCGTACTTCCGTTCGGGGATGAATGGCCTCGAATTGCAGGCGCTGGTGCTTGACGGACTTGCCGAGCTCGGCGCGGTCCGACCAACCGCCCGCGCTTTGCGGCCCCAAGCTTTTGGCGACAGCCAAGGTTCCGGCGAGAGCGTGCGCTTCGACGTCGACACCGCCAATCAGGACGGACTCATCTATCGCGGACTCGCGCAAGCGTCCGTGCACCAGGGCAAGCTTTACGTGATGTTGTTCCTGGCCCCGGCCGAACATTACTTCGACCGCGACCGCGCCCTGGTCAAACGCATGCTCGACTCGGCCCGCCCCGTCGATTGACTCGTCGCCGAAGACGACCAGTGCTGTTGTAGAGCCGGACTATGTCCGGCTGCTTGTTCGACGGTGGCGTCATGCAAGAGCAGCGGCTCCTAGCACCGCTCTACAAATTAGAAAACGTCTTCGCGAAGTCCCCTCAACGCGAGTCGAGGGCCTTGTTCCACTCGGCGACTTGCGAAGATTGCGCCGCGAGCACAGCGGCCGTATCGCCCTCGATCGTCACGGATTCGATCTTGTCGCCCTGACGGATCGCATCCACGACCTTCTGGTCCGATGCATCGACCACACGCCCAAACACCGTGTGTTTACCGTCCAGCCAGGGCGTCGCCACGTGGGTGATGAAAAACTGCGAGCCGTTGGTACCGGGACCCGCATTTGCCATCGACAACACGCCGCCGCGGTCGTGGCGCAGCGAAGACACGACCTCATCCTCGAAACGGTAGCCGGGACCGCCGCGACCCGATCCTTCCGGGCAGCCGCCCTGCACCATGAAATCGGGCAGAACGCGATGAAAATCGAGGCCGTTGTAGTAGCCGCGCTGCACCAGATTGACGAAATTCGCGACGGTCTTCGGCGTCTCGGTCGGCGTCAGGCGAACGCGAACAGGACCGCGGGCGGTTTGAAACGTGGCAGTCAACTCGCTCATTCCAGGGGCTCCATCAATGGGGCCGGAATGATAACCGCTGCTTCCAGCAAGCCGCGACATCCACCGCGCTGACGTTAACAACTGTGAACCAGTCTCGAAACCCGACTCGGCACATCTTGCTAGAATAGGCGGTTACCCATTGCCATTGCCCTTCCGGCCGCTTTCACATGTCCATCGAAAATCTGCGCAACATCGCCATCGTCGCCCACGTCGACCATGGCAAAACGACCCTCGTCGACCAGCTGCTGAAGCAGTCTGGCACTTTCCGCGAACGCGCGGTGATGGTCGACCGGGTGATGGACTCGAACGATCTCGAGAAAGAGCGCGGCATCACCATCCTGTCGAAGAACACCGCTATCCGGTGGAAAGATCCTGATGGCAAGGTCTGGCGCATCAATATCGTGGACACACCGGGACACGCCGACTTCGGCGGCGAAGTCGAACGCGTGCTGTCGATGGTCGACTCGGTGTTGTTGCTGGTCGACGCAATGGACGGTCCGATGCCGCAAACCCGGTTCGTGACGCAGAAAGCGTTCCAGATGGGTTTCAAGCCCATTGTGGTGATCAACAAGGTCGACCGTCCTGGCGCGCGCCCGGACTGGGTAGTCGGTCAGACCTTCGATTTGTTCGACCGACTCGGTGCGAGCGAAGAACAGCTCGATTTCCACACCGTTTATGCGTCCGCTCTCCACGGTTACGCGGGATTGACGCCGGACGTGCGCGACGGCGACATGACAGCGCTGTTCCAGACCATCATCGAACATGTGGCGCCGCCGCCGGTCGATCTCGAGGGGCCGTTTCAGATGCGCGTGACGTCGCTCGACTACAACAACTACGTCGGCATCATCGGCGTCGGTCGGATTCAACGCGGGAAGGTGCGGACGAACATGCCGGTCACCGTGCTCGACCGCAACGGCAAACCGCGCAGCGGCAAAATCATGCAGGTGCTGGGCTTCCATGGCCTTGAGCGTACCGAAGTCGCGGAAGCGCGCGCCGGCGATATCGTCGCGGTGTCCGGGCTTGAGGGCTTGAGCATCTCGGAGACCATCTGCGATCCGTCCGCACCGGAGCAACTGGAAGTGCTGACCGTGGACGAGCCCACGATTTCAATGACCTTTCAGGTTAACGACTCGCCATTCGCGGGCAACAAGGCCAAGAGCGGCGGCAAGTTCCTCACGTCACGCCAGTTGCGCGATCGTCTCGTTCGGGAGACCCAACACAACGTTGCGCTCAAGGTCGAAGAAACCGAAGACGCCGACCGCTTCAAGGTCTCGGGTCGCGGAGAGCTGCATCTTTCGATTCTCATCGAAACCATGCGGCGCGAGGGTTACGAAATGGCGGTGTCGCGGCCGGAAGTCATCCTGCGCGAGATCGATGGACAAACGATGGAACCGTTTGAAAGCCTGGTCGTCGACCTCGAAGAGGCCTATCAAGGCAACGTGATGTCGCGCCTCGGCGAACGCCGTGCGCAGCTTCAGAACATGGAGCCGGACGGCAAGGGCCGCGTGCGCATGGACTTCATCATCCCGGCGCGCGGCCTCATCGGATTCCAGAACGAGTTCCGCACCATGACTGCGGGCACGGGTCTGCTGTTCCACGTGTTCGATCACTACGGCCCGAAGCAGGAAGGCGCCATCGGCAAGCGCTCCAATGGCGTGCTGATTTCCAATGGCACCGGTCCGTCGCCTGCTTATGCGCAAATCATGATGCAGGAGCGCGGTCGTCTCATGATCGAGCCGCTGGACGAGATCTACGAGGGACAGATCGTTGGTATCCACGCCAAGGACAACGATCTGACGGTCAATGCCTTGCGTGCCAAGCAGCTGACCAACTTCCGCGCCGCCGGCAAGGACGAGACCGTGCAGCTGACGCCAGCCGTGAAAATGTCGCTCGAGCAGGCACTCGAATTCATCGACGACGGCGAGCTGGTTGAGGTCACGCCTGTCGCTATCCGTTTGCGCAAACAAGCGCGCACCGAAGTCGACCGCAAGCGCACCATGCGCGGCTAAGCCCTTCCCTTCTCCCCGTGCCAACGGGGAGAAGGTGGCGCGCAGCGCCGGATGAGGGGCGCTCTTTGGCGGACCGGGCC
>JBKJND010000009.1:0-9362 GCA_046596095.1 Ahniellaceae bacterium
GTTCATGCTCGACCTCTGACGCGCCCGCGCGCCCGCGTTCCGGGCACATGGATGTGCCCGCGCGAAGCGGCTGGAGGAAGGTCCGGATTCACTCCGGACCTTCCGCGTCCGGTTCGACGCAGGAAGCGTCGTAACCGGATCAGCAATCACAACGCATCGCCGTCGAGTTCGCCCGTGCGGATGCGGATGACGCGCTCGAGCGGCTGCACGAAAATCTTGCCGTCGCCGATCTTGCCGGTGTTGGCAGCTGCGATGATCGCCTCGATCGTGCGCTCGACATCGCCATCCGCGACCGCCGCCTCGATCTTGATCTTGGGCAAAAAATCGACCACGTACTCGGCGCCGCGATAAAGCTCCGCATGTCCCTTCTGGCGACCGAATCCCTTGACTTCGCTGACGGTGATGCCTTGCACGCCGATCTCGGCAAGCGCCTCGCGCACGTCGTCGAGCTTGAAGGGTTTGATCACCGCCACGACCATCTTCATGCGCTGCACGCTCGCGATTCGACGGCTCCGACTATAGCCAAACACGACGCACGCGATCGGGTACGAAATTTCTGACCCGTCGCCGGGTAATTTTACGGATGCGTGATGAGCCCTGCAGGGATACTGTGGCGATCGTCCGCTACCGGGTTGCCCTCATGATTCAGCCGCAAGCCATCGAAGACCTGGCCCGCCGCCTCACCGATCTGCTGCCGCCTTCTGCGCGTGCCGCGCAGGAAGACGTGGCCGCAAGCTTTCGCAGCGTGCTGCAGTCGGGACTTACGCGCATGAATCTCGTGTCGCGCGAGGAGTTCGATGTGCAGCGACTGGTGCTGCTGCGCACACGAGAAAAAGTAGAAGCGCTCGAACGTGACGTCGCAGCACTGAGCGAGGCGCTCGGCGTCGGTCGCGAGCCCAACTGACTTTCGAACAACCGATTCTCCAGCATCAGGGCCGAACTTGAGTTCGGCGGATCGCCCGATCCGGTGCCGCAAGGATGCGGCCGCCTGTCCAATAGCTGCCTCAGACGCTGAAGTTGCCGACGGTCTGGAGCTGCGAAGCCGCTGAATGCACCTGGGTCTCGCTACGGAATGGCACCGATGAATTCAGGCAGTTTTCGAGCGGCAATCTCCAACCGCAGCGTTGGAGCCGCGATCAGCACCGATCCCCCGTGAGTCTCGCCCGCATCCACGCGCGTGCCCTGGTCGGTGTATCGGCGCCGCCCGTGTCGGTTGAGGTGCACCTCAGCGGCGGCTTGCCGGGCACATCGATTGTCGGACTGCCCGAGATGGCCGTGCGCGAAGCTCGCGATCGCGTCCGCGCGGCTCTCATCAACGCGCAATTCGAGTTTCCGCAGCGCCGTATCACCGTGTCGCTCGCGCCGGCCGATCTGCCGAAAGAGGGCAGCCGTTTCGACCTCGCCATCGCGCTTGGCATTCTTGTGGCGTCGCACCAGGTTCCGGGCGGTTGTCTCGCGCGTACAGAGATGATTGGCGAGCTCGGCCTGTCCGGCGAGTTGCGCGCGGTGCGCGGAGTGCTGCCGGCTGTGCTTGCGGCACGCGCCGCAGGTCGCGCCATCGTGGTCCCTATCGGCAACGCCGCAGAGGCCGCACGCGTCGGCGGTGTCGATGTTTTTTGCGCAGATTCGCTGCTCGCGATCTGCGGGTGGTTGCGCGCCCAGGCGAGCGCACGCGAATCTTCATCGGCAGAAATCGAAGGCATCACCCGCGCGTGCGACGTCGAATTGCCGTTGACGCCGACGCGGACCTTGCCAGATCTCGCCGACGTGCGCGGCCAGACTCACGCGCGCCGGGCGCTGGAGATTGCCGCCGCCGGTCAACACAACCTCATCATGGTCGGCCCGCCTGGCAGCGGCAAGACGATGCTCGCGCAACGCCTCGCTGGCCTGTTGCCGCCGCTGGCCGACGACGATGCCCTGGAATGCGCGGCGATCGCGTCGGTGAGCACGCAGGGTTTTGATGCCGCAACCTACGGACAACGCCCCACGCGCGCTCCGCATCACTCCGCCAGCGGCGTGGCGCTGGTCGGCGGTGGCTCGCTGCCGCGTCCGGGCGAGATTTCGTTGGCGCATCACGGTGTGCTGTTTCTCGATGAGCTTCCAGAGTTTGATCGTCGTGTGCTGGAGGTGTTGCGCGAACCCATTGAGTCTGGTCGCATCCTGATTTCGCGCGCCGCGCGGCAAGCGGAATTTCCTGCGCGTTTCCAGCTCGTCGCCGCGATGAATCCGTGCCCCTGCGGCTATGCCGGTGACACGAGCGGTCGCTGCCGCTGCACCCCGGACCAGATCGAGCGCTATCGCGGCCGCATCTCCGGACCACTGCTCGATCGCATCGATCTGCACGTCGAAGTGCCACGCCTGCCGCACGCGGAACTGCGTGCCGGCGCGTCGGTTGAATCGAGCGCCGAGGTGCGACGCCGCGTGATCGCAAGCCGCGACCGTCAACTTGCGCGCGCCGGCAAACCCAACGCACTGCTTGCTTCACGCGAGATCGAAAACGATTGCGCGCTCACCGACGGCGGCCAGCAGCTGCTCGAACGCGCGGTCGAAAAACTCGGTTTATCCGCGCGTGGCTATCACCGCATCCTGCGCGTCGCGCGCACCATCGCCGATCTCGCGAGCGCGGAGTCCATCGCCGACACCCACCTCGCCGAAGCCATCGGCTACCGCCGCCTCGATCGTGCGCCGGTCGCACACGTCAGCTTCGCCCCATCGCGAATCTCCTCACGCTGACGGCGCAGCGTCTGGCGATGGCGTATGCCCATCCTGTGCAGTCTTTTGGTCAGGCTCCAGCAGGTGAAGGCACGCCCTGCGCGCGCTTTGCAAACCCTAAGCGCGACGGCGGATGTAATCGGTGGCGCCGAATCCCGTTACTTCAGTTACTCACAAGAGCGAATCGCCGAACACTTGGCCTGCGCAGAGCGGGATATGTCGATCGGTGTGCTTCCTTCACCCATCACGACGCGCAAGCGCCGACTTCAGGAGCATTGCCTTGAACATGACCCATCGCAGTCTTTACGCCGCGCTCAGTGCAGCGTTGCTCGCCCCGGCTACATGGGCCGCCAATCACACGGTCGCTGTCGGTGGTTCTTTCCTGCAGTTCACTCCTTCGACGCTCACGATAAACGCCGGCGACACCGTAACTTTCACGAACCAGGGCGGCTTTCACAACGTCGTCGAGAATACCGGCGCGTTTCGTTGTGCCGCCGGTTGCGACGGCGTCGGGACCGGCAATGGCAACGTCAGTGGCGCCGCTTGGTCGTTTGTTCGGACCTTCAACAGTGCTGGCACGATTGGCTATTTCTGCGAGGCCCACGGCTCTCCCGGAAGCGGAATGACCGGCACGATTACGGTGCAAGGCACGACGCCACCCCCGCCGCCGCCGCCGCCTCCAAACCTCGGGCCCGGATATACCGGAGCCTGGTACAACCCGGCCCAGGACGGACACGGCTTCTTCCTGGAAGTGTTGCCTCAAAACCGTTTCCTCGCTGCCTGGTTTGTGTTCGCGCCGGAAGGTCAGCAATCCTGGATCGTCGGCTCTGGCACCGTCACCAGTAACACCGCGACGGTCGAGGGCGTACTGGCAACCGGCGGACGGTTCGTTCCGAACTTCAATCCCGCTCAGATCGTGCGAAATCCGTGGGGCCGCATGACATTTACCTTCACCGACTGCAACAACGGCAGGATGGACTATGTGTCGACGTTCCCTGGCTACGGATCGGGCACGGTGCCCCTCGCCCGCCTGACGCTGCCTGCGGGTTCCGCTTGCGCGCCTGCGGCTGCAGCGACAGACGCGCAATAGCCCCGGCGCGGAGGAAGACGCGTGGACAACGCATCCGTTGGCACTCGCAAGCGCCGGGTCTGCCTCGGGTTGGGCTGGGCAGGCTGCTGCGCGGCGCTCGTGCTGGTCGCGCCTCTCGTTGCGCAGCCAGCCTTTCGACCCGTGCCGATACCGGCGGAAAATCCGATGACCGCCGGCAAGGTCGCGCTGGGCAAGACCCTGTTCTGGGAAGAGCAGCTGTCCCAGACGGGTACGGTGGCATGCGGCACCTGCCACCGCCCAGACGCCGGGCATTCCGATCCGCGCACGGCAATTGGCGGTGCGCAGTCGACACATCCCGGCCCCGATGGCCGGATCGACACCCGTGAGGACAACATCCTCGGCTCGCCTGGTGTGCCCCTGCACAGTCGCGATGGCCACCATCAACCGAGTGCGTTGTTCGGCATGTCCGTGCAGGTGGGTGGACGCAAGTCACCGCCCGTAACCAGCGCAGCCTATGCGCCTCAGCTTTTCTGGGATGGGCGCGCCAGCTCGTCGTTCCGCGACCCGCTGACGGGCGCAGTGCTGATCGTCAACGGTGGCGCGCTGGAGAGCCAGTCGCTGGCCCCGCTGCTCGACACCAGCGAGATGGGCCACGTCGGCAACACGATCAGTGATGCGGTTGGGCGTTTGAACGGCGTCAGGCCGCTGGCCCTGGCGGAGGATGTTCCCGCAGCTCTCGCCAGCTGGATCGGTGGTCGCGACTACCCCGCTCTGTTCAACGAGGTGTTCGGCACCCCGGCGGTCACGCCAGCGCGCATGGCGTTCGCGCTGGCGAGCTATCAGCGCGCGTTGAACGAAACAACTACTCCCTTCGATCTCGAGCTCACGGGCACGCCGAGCCTTACCGCGCAAGAGCGATTGGGTCGAGAGGTGTTCGTCGAGATGGAGTGCGACATCTGCCACGCGGGGGTGCTGCATACCGACGACAGCTTCCGCTATCTCGGGGTTAGACCCACAGGAGATGACCCGGGGAGATTTGCGCTTACGGGGGATCCGGAGGATCGGGGAGCGTTCCGGACTCCGAGCCTTCGCAACGTCGCCGCACGCGCGCCGTTCATGCACAACGGCGGCTTGGCAACACTTGAGCAGGTGGTCGATTTTTATGTGCGCGGCGGCGACTTCGATGCGCCGAACAAAGACCCTCTCATGCATCCGCGCGCTCTCGAGCCGGCCCGCCGTCAAGCGCTACTGGCCTACCTGCGCAACGCGCTGACCGACCCCCGCATCAGCGCGGAGTTGCCTCCGTTCGACCGGCCGACGCTGTTTTCCGAGTCCGCGCGTGTGCCTCGGATCATCGGGGTTGGCGTGAGCGGCGCAGCCGGGGTGCTTGTGATCGGTGCAAACGAGCCTCCCTATTCGCGCAATAGCAAGTTCACCATCAGCGTCTCGGGTGCAAGGCCAGGCGCGACCGCCACGCTTATTCTGAGCCGGGTCGACCCCGGCATTCGCCGCACATTGCCGTCTGGCGGCGTCGCGCGCATCGCTACCAGCGTGCAAGCCGGCAACGCAGTCAGCGGTGGCTATGCGTCGGTGCAGATCAACTTCGCCAATCAGCCGGCGTTGGCTGGCGAGACGCTGTTTGGCCGTCTCTATATCGACGACCCGACCGCGCCCGGCAGACTGGCTGTTACCCGTGCCTTCCGCATCAAAGTATTCGGCGCCGACGAGGCCCTACCGCTCTCGCATCGGCTTCGCACCGATTTACAGGATCGCATGAGGATCAGGCCCTAGCGGATGAGTGAGCACGCTGCGAATCCCGAGAGTCCGCGCGCGCACTCTCGTGCATCGCGCCCGGCAAAGCACAACTATGCGCCGGAGCGTTGGGCTCGTCCCCAAAGTGCCAGCCCCGGCGATGGGCGAACCGCCGGGGCTGCACTGGACTCCCCCACTCGTCAGACCGTGCGGCGGCCTGACAACCAATAAATACGCAAGAACCCGGGCGAATGTGACAAAGCGTGCGTTGACGCGATTCGCATACACTCGGGCGCATATGTCGCTATCCGCCGATCCCGAACAGCTCTTCGCGAGCATTTACGACGAGCTGAAGCGGCTGGCGCACGCGCAGTTGGCAGGCCGCGCACCGCGCACGCTCTGTACCACTGCGCTGGTGCACGAGGCCTACATCAAGCTTATTCGCGGCGATGCGGCAGTCCAGGATCGCCAGCATTTCGTCAGCCTGGTTGTGCGGGCGATGCGGCAGATACTGAGCGACGCGGCCCGCCGCAAACTGTCGGATAAGCGCGGTGGCGACGCCGCCATGGTGACCCTCGATACCAGCCAGCGCGACGACAAAGTATCCAACGGCGTCGATGTACTCGCGCTCGAACAGGCCATCGACCGGCTGCGCGGTATCCACGAGCGGCTGGCGACCGTGGTTGAGATGCATTTCTACGGCGGCCTCTCGTTCCACGAGGTCGCGGAACTCATCGGCGTCACCGAACGCACCGTGCAGCGCGACTGGACGGCGGCGCGCGCGTTGCTGGAGCGCGATCTGGAAACCGCGCGATGAGTGAACTGCGAAAGGCGGCGCGGGCAGTGCTGCTGCTGCGCGATGCGCTCGACCTCGACACGGCGCAGCGCGGCGCATTTCTCGACCTCGAGTGCGAGGGCGACGAAGCTTTGCGCGTCGAGATCGACGCGCTGCTCGATCGCGTGTCGACGCACGGCGGCGCCTTCGACGAACCGGCGCTCGCCATGGCAGGGCGGCTCATCGAAGGAGAGTCGTCCGCGCGCGAAGGCGACACCATCGGTGCATTCCGCATCGTCGCGCTGCTGGGCGAAGGCGGCATGGGCACGGTTTATCGCGCCGAGCGCGTTGGCGCCGACTTCGCACAGTCCGTGGCGCTCAAGATCATCCGCTCGAGCGCGCCCAACGCGGCGCTGCGCGAGCGCTTCCGGCGTGAGCGCGCGATTCTCGCCGGGCTCGATCACCCTGGGATTGCGCGCTTCGTCGACGGCGGCATCACCGAGCAGGGCGAACTCTGGTTCGCAATGGCCCTGATCGATGGCGAAACTATTGTCCGGTACGCCGAAATGCACGCGCTCGACATCCCACAACGTGTGTCGTTGCTCGCAGCGGTATGCGACGCGGTGGCGGCGGCGCATCGGAATCTCGTGGTGCATCGGGACATCAAGCCGTCGAACATCGTCGTCGACGCGGGTGGCAATCCACATCTGCTCGATTTTGGCATTGCCAAGCTGCTCGACGAGACCGGGACGGACGCGACCCTCACAGATGCGCGGGCCATGACGCCGCACTACGCGGCGCCCGAGCAAATCCGTGGCGAAGCCGTCACCACGGCCACCGACGTTTACGCGTTGGGTGTTGTGTTGTTCGAATTGCTCACGGGACGCCGCCCCTTCGGTTCGGGCACAGTCACGCCATTCCACGTGCAGCGCGCGGTGCTTGAAGCATCGCGACCGTCGCTGGTAGCGGCGGCAATGCCTGCGACGGTCGCAATCGACAGCATCGGCCCCATGCGCGGGGAAGCGTGGGCCAAACGTTTGCGCGGCGATCTCGAGCACATCGTGGAACGCGCGATGGCGCGCGAGCCGGAGCGGCGCTATGCCTCAGTCGCGGCGTTGGCGGAGGATCTGCGGCGACATCTCGACGGCCGCCCGATCCGCGCACGTCCCGACACACTCGGCTACCGCGCGCAGAAATTTATCCAGCGCAATCGCATCGGCGTTGCACTCGCGACGCTGGCGGTGATCGCGTTGCTCGCCACCACCGCCGTGAGCATCGGGCAGGCTCGTCGTGCCGAGCGTGAGTCGCAGCGTGCGAATGTCGCGGCTGCGTCCGCGCGCACGGAATCCACGCGAGCGAACTCGGCCGCGGAGATTGCGCGCCTCGAACGCGATGCGGCGCGCGATGAGAGTCAGCGGCAGGATGCGCTGCGGGAGCATTTCATCGCGGTCCTCAATCGCGCGAGCGAAATCGGCGAATCCATCACCCCGGCGCAGCTGACCGAACTGGCGGCTGATCCCCGACTGCTCGGCGCGTACAAGGATCCGGAACTGCAGCGCGCGCTAGATCTCGCGATCATCGATTTTTTCGTGGCGCGCGAAGATTATCCGCGCGCGCTGTCGCTGCTCGACGCTCTCGATCCGCGCCTGCGCAACGCGCCACGACGCTACCGCGCAATGGCCGCGACCAACCGCGCGATTGCCGCAGTGCGCGTCGGTGACCTCGACCTTGCGGAAGCCTCGATCAAGATGGCCGCTACCGGCATGAGCGCCGAGCAGCGCCGTGGCGGCGGATTAGGTTCGCGCCTGGAAATGTTGCGCGGCCAGCTGCAACGCGCGCGTGGCGAATTGCCCGCCGCAGCGGTAGCCGCTCATCGCTCGGCCGAGCTTGCGACCGCTGCAACCGACATCAGCGAGTTCGAGCGAGGATCGACGCTCGGCAGCGCCGCAGTCGCACTGCTGCAGCTCGGCGATCTCAGTGCGGCGGCGCGGTTTGCGACTCAGGCGGACAAAGTGTGGAAGGACGCTGGGGTGACCGCCAATGTGTCGATGCGCAATGTCGCGACGGTACGCACCAACGCTCTTTTCCTGCGCGGCGAACTAATCGCGGCACTCGCCGGCATGAACGCGATCAACGCCGACGCCAGCACCACCGAGTCCGCGGCTTCACGCGCGGCACGCGACATCACGCAAGCCAAGACACTGGCGTTGCTGGCCAAGCGCGAGGAAGCCATTGCGCTCATTGATGCTGCCGTGGCCAGCATGTGCGCGGCGGTGGGTGCGGAGAGTCTCGACTGCCTTAGGGTTCGTTTGAGCTCGATCGACACGCTCTACATCGCGGGAGAGACCGCGCGCGCGCGCCGCGATCTTGATGCGATCAAACCCGCGCTGGCCGCACAGCCACCATTGCTCGCCGCGGGCAACTCGTTCAGCGCGGTTCTCGATCTCTTGCTCGCGCCCAACGAGGCCACGCTGGCCTCGGCGATCAATGTGGCGGGCACCACCGCGAAAGCTGGCGCTTTGCCGCAGCGTAGCGCCGTACGTACGCTACTGATCCTCGCGGAAACGCTCGACGCGAATGGCAATCGCGCCTACGCCGATCGTCTTGCGCGCGCCGCCATTGACACCGCTGGCACTGCGATCGACGGCATCGGGATGGACCCGAGTCTGATTGCCCTCTGGCGCTCGCGCCTGGGCAGGACCACACCCGATCCCGCATTCCTCTCACAACTCACAGCCGCCATCGGCGACACGCACCCCTGGGTTGCCGCGCACCGCAACCCGTAGATCGCACCGGCGCAGTGATCCCCACGGCGTGGGGCGATCCTGGAAACCCCGCGGCCGATCAGAAGGCCACCAGTTCCACACGACGATTCTTGGCGCAGCCGGCTTCGTCGGCGTCGATTGCAACGGGGGCGGAGAATGACGCGCCGAAGCTCGACAGCCGCGTCGCCGCGACGCCATGTTGTGCGCTCAACAGATCGCGGTTCGGCTCGAAGCGTTTTTCCGTCACGGCAATCTCACCTTCTGAACCTTGGTGTAACCGAGGTTACCGACGTGGGCAAAATCCCCC
>JBKJND010000071.1:0-3308 GCA_046596095.1 Ahniellaceae bacterium
CCTGTTCTTTGGTTTAAGGCACGCCGCGACAACTCCCTCCCCTGCTCGCAGGGGAGGGGGTTCCCGCAACGGGCTTTCTCCCTTTCGCGCGACGCGGAACCTGTTCTTTGGTTTAAGGCACGCCGCGACAACTCCCTCCCCTGCTCGCAGGGGAGGGTTGGGGAGGGGTCGATGCCGCAAACTTCAGCGGGCGCAGGCACGGCGCAGGCGGTCGCGGATGGCGAGCCAGGCTTCAGTGTCGGGCGGGGCTTCAATGAGGATGCCGTCGAAGTTGCCTGCGTCGAGTTCTCGCAATGCGGCGTACATTGCGCGCGCGTACTCGTCCGGGATCGACGGGAGTGCGCAACCGGCCATGCCTTCTGGTGGCGTGCCAACACGCAACACGACGTAGTTCGCGAGGGCGCGCGAACGTGCGGCGTCACGAAGCGTGTCGGCGAAACTGTCGGCATCCTGTCTATGCTCGATCCAGTACGTCGGCGTGCGTGGTGCGTAATGACTTTCGAGACTTCCCGACACGCGTGGTGAACTATCGGTGCTTCCCCGCGCGAGCGGGACGCCCAGCACGCTTTCGATCTCCGCCGCCGCGAGCATGCCCGGCCGTAGCAGGCGCGGCGCATCGCCGCTGAGATCGACAATGCTCGACTCGATGCCGATTGTGCTGGCGCCGCCATCGAGCACCAGCGGCAATGCGTCCCCGAATTCGGCGCGCACATGCGCGGCGGTGGTCGGACTCACATGGCCAAATCGATTGGCCGACGGGGCCACCAGCCCGCCATCGAATCCCTGCAGCACGGCTTGTGCCAGCCGATGCGCGGGCACGCGCAGCGCCACGGTCGGCTGGCCGCCGGTGACCGCGTCGAGCACCGAGGGATGACGCCGCAACACCAGCGTCAGAGGGCCCGGCCAGAATGCGGCCGCCAGCCGGTACGCAGCGTCCGGTACCTCGATCGCCCACTCGTCGAGTGCGTCCACGCATGGCAAATGCACGATCAATGGGTGTTCGAGCGGTCGGCCCTTCAGCGCGAATACGCGCGCGATCGCGTCCGGGTTGCGGGCATCGGCCGCGAGCCCGTACACCGTCTCGGTCGGCAAACCCACCGCTTCGCCACGCCGCAGCGCCGCGACCGCTGCGGCGACGGCATCGAGATCGTGCGGTGGCGCGAGCGAGTCGATCACTTCCAGAGGTTCATCACCATTGAGGCTGCATAGATTATCGACCATGCCGCCAAATCGTCGCACTGTCGCAAGGCGCTTCGTCTCGGGGAATGGCGACGAGCCGAACAGGAAGAGTTGTTCCGGAAGGCGCGACGCGGCACATTGGGTGGTTGTTGCGACGAACTGCGGGTTCCGTGAAGTGCCGATGACCGAGAAAACACCTGCGTTGCCGACCGCCGAGCGCAGTTTGCAGGAGCGCTTGCGCGCGGCGAGCGAGCTGCTGGAGGCCGTGGCCGCCGATGCGACGTTGCTCGACGCGCTGCCCGAGGCGGAGCGCAAACGCCTGCGGGAGGCGGTGAGCCGCTATCACCATCCCGATCCGGTGGACCATCGCAAGCAGCGGCGCGCGCTCAAACGCGAACGCAACGCCGAGAAGATTCGTCGCGAGGAAGCGGTGTTCGACACGACCGGGATCCGCACCTTGCGTGCGCGGCCGGTGTTCACCACGCCGAATGTTTTTCCGCCTGAGCATTTGGCGGCTCTGGATTTCGTCGCGCAAGAGAGTGAATCGGAACAGCTCGAGCCGCAGCATTGCTATGTGTGCAAAAAGAAGTACTCGCTGATCCATCACTTTTACGATCAGCTTTGCCCCGGCTGCGCCGCGTTCAATTTTGCCAAGCGCTCCGAGACGGCCGATCTGTCGGGACGGGTCGCCCTGCTCACCGGCGGGCGGGTCAAGATTGGCTATCAGGCCGGCATCAAGCTGCTGCGCGCGGGCGCGCACCTCATCGTCACCACGCGTTTCCCGCGCGATTCGGCCGCGCGTTATGCCGAAGAAGCGGACTTCGGCGAATGGGCGCATCGTCTGGAGATATTCGGTCTTGACCTGCGCCACACGCCGAGCGTTGAAGCGTTTTGCCAGACCTTGATCGCGACCAGACCGCGCCTCGACTTCATCATCAACAATGCGTGCCAGACCGTGCGCCGGCCGCCTGAGTTCTACGCCCACATGATGGCGGGCGAGACTGCGGCGCATCACGACATGCCGGAGGCTGCGCGTGCACTGCTCGGCAGCTACGAGGGATTGCGGAGCGTTGATCTGGTGGCTGACGCGACCGCGCTGTCGCAAACGCTGGATCGGGGTGATTCGCACGCGCCGGGTTTGACGCACGCGGCCGAACTTTCGCAACTGCCGCTACTGGCGGACGAGTTGCTCGGTCAGACGCATCTTTTCCCCGAGGGCCGGCTCGATCAGGATCGGCAACAAGTCGATCTGCGCGGGCGCAACTCGTGGCGCATGCTGATGCACGAAGTGCCGTCGGTGGAACTGCTCGAAGTACATCTCGTCAACGCCGTCGCGCCTTTCATCATCAACGCGCGACTCAAATCGCTGATGCTGAAAACGCCCGAGCGCGACAAGCACATCGTCAACGTGTCGGCGGTCGAGGGGCAGTTTTATCGCAACTTCAAGACCACGCGGCATCCGCACACCAACATGGCGAAAGCGGCGCTCAACATGATGACGCGCACCTCGGCCACCGATTACCGCAACGACGGCATCCACATGAACAGCGTCGACACCGGCTGGGTGACCGATGAGGATCCGATCGAGCTTGCCGCGCGCAAACAAATCGAGGAGCGCTTCCATCCTCCGCTCGATATCGTCGACGGCGCCGCGCGCATAGTCGATCCCATCATCGCCGGCATCAACAGTGGCGAGCACGTCTGGGGCCAGTTCCTGAAGGACTATCGGCCCACGGACTGGTAAATCGTAAGTGGACCTGGCACCGTTTCCGCGTTTCCGTTGCGAACGCGGTCCAACAAGCGCGGCGAATCATCGTCCGCCAGCGGCAAACTTGCGGCCGACGCTGTTGAATGCGACTCTTTGTCCACATCCTGCTCCAAACGTCTGCAAATGACGCAAGACTAGGCTGGACGATTACACGGCACATTCGGAGCAACTCGTGGATTCCGGTAGGATTTTTCGTACCCCGCCCCCGCAACCCTCCGCGCTACGCTGCGGCACCACACCCCATACCCCCACCGAATCGTAGTTGGGCCGCCATGACACGTCTCGCAATCCTTCTTATCTTATTCGCCACTGGTGGCTGCGCTACTGATACGTCGCGCTACAACATCGACTACGAGTCGCT
>JBKJND010000178.1:0-4967 GCA_046596095.1 Ahniellaceae bacterium
GCAGGCCGTGATCGCTGCGTTCGCCAAGCCCGCCGCGTGGTTGCATGTCGCCGCGCATGGCACCACGCAAAGCGCGCGCCTCGGGCGCTCGGGCATCTGGCTGCAACCCCCGCGCGCGGGCGATGGCCCGCAGTTCCTGAGCTGGATCGACGTGCTGGAGCACGGCGTCCGCAATGAGCTGGTGGTGCTGGGTGCGTGCGAACTGGCCGGTGGCGGCAATCGCGCGATCACCGGCAATCTCGGATTTGCCGATGCCGTGTCGCAAGCCGGCGCGCGCCACGTCGTCGCCGCGCAATGGTCGGTGAGCGACAGCGGCAGCGCGCAATGGCTGACACCGTTCTACGGCGCGCTATCGAAGCCCGGTCTTGCGCAACCCGGCGCGCCCGATGTCGGCCGCGCGTTGCTCCAAGCGCGTCGGCATCTGCGCGCGTCCCGCACGTTCCGCCATCCGTTCTACTGGGCGTCGTACGTGCATCTCACGCGCGTTCCCTAGCTGCGGAGTCGCACCGTCAATCGAGCACGCCGACCGGAGTTGATTCCGGAACACCATTGGTGATCCGGTACAGCTTCGCCTGCGGTATGCAGCCGAGTGCCACTCCCGTCGCCGCAGCTTTGGTGCTGAAGGCGGTTGCAAGTCCAGCAACGGCTGTCAGTGTCGCCGGAACCTGCGCGTCTGTTTCCTGACCCGCCGACGCGATCATGCCGTTGCTGAGGGTGACCGAAAGCTTGGCCGATCCGTATCCCCGGTCGAACTTCACCCATTGCGCGTCCCCCGGGATTACGACCGGAGTCGCTGTCTGAACACAGTCCTTGTCCACCGCGACGAACAGATGGGGCGCCGGGTCGTAATACTTGAGTCCCTTCTCGCCAAAATCGAGGCCGGCGCATCCACTGAGTGCAATCGCGGAAACGGCCAACAGCAGCATTGCGGATTTCATGAATGGCTCCCTTTGGTTCGATTGGATTGTCTTGCAAGTCAGGCGGCCATCCCTGGCCCAGGTGCTTCCATCCGTGTGGTGCAACAAGTCAAAACTCCCAGCGCAGTCCGCCGCGCAGCGTCCATTGCTCAAGATCGTCGTACGCGAATGTGCGGAACACCGAGAGATAGAACTGCGTGCCGCCGGGTCGCACCCACGACAGGCCTCCCGAGAAGCTGCCGAAGTTGCGGTCGGGATCGTCGATGACGATTGCGGCGAAGGGTTGCGTCGGATTGCTGCGCAGACGCGGGATCAGCGTGAAACCGTCATTGTCGCTTTCGTAATACCAGTCGAGACGGACGAACGGCTGCACGATGCCGCTTGCGGTGCTAAAGGCACGCGCCACCTGCAGCGCGCCCGAATACTGGAGCGACTGGAAGCTCTGTTCGGGGAAGCTCAGCAGAAAGCCCGAGTCGTTGCTGCCGGTTTCTTCGAAGCCATCGATGTCGGTGCCGGCGTACTCGATGCGGAACTCTGGGGTAAGCAGCCAGCCGTCGCGCGCGAACTCGTAGCCAATGCCAAACGTTGCCACGAACTGGCTGGCTTCGGTTTCCGACAATGCCGTGTCGCGATTCAAGCCGATTGCGGTCAAGTCGATTACGCGCACCTGCTCGTAGTCGTTGCGGAAGTAGGCGAGCGATCCGTCGAGGTACAAGCCGTTGTCGCCGAACCAGGAGTAGTAGGCGGTAAGGCCCAACCCATCGGTGTCGAGTTCGCCGGACCCTTCGTCGAGGTCCACTTGCGATGCGCTGTAGCCGAGCGCGAGCCCCACGAACGCGCGATCGTTGAGTCGATAGTCGACGCCGGCGGTCACGCCGTAGTTGTCGAAATCGAAACCGGTCTCGCGCGCGCTGCCATCGCGGCTGCCGCCACCGATACTCCCGTTGACGAACACACCCCAGGGGCTCGGTCGCACGTCGCTCGCGCCCGTGTTGTCGCCGGCTGCATCAAGGTTCTGCGGCATCATGCCGAGCGACAAGGCGCTGTTGCCTGCGAATATCGAGAGTCCCGCGACGTCGAACCCGGAACCGCCGCCCCGCACGGAAGCCATGCGTGCCGCAACGTTGGCCTTCTGCTGCGACATGAGCGAGGTCGCCACGTTGCTCTGTGCGCTCACTTCTTCAGCCGCGAGATTCTCAAGCGCGTCCTCGACTGCGGCGCCGTTGTTCGGTGCCGCAGCCGCTCCAACCAGTGCCAGGCAGGTGGCGATGGCACCGGTACCCGGGTCTGCGGTGCCGCAGGCGCTGGCCACCGGTGCGACTGCGGCCTGCGCCACCGCGCTGCCATTGCCTGGCAACGTTGCGAGCGCGCCGTTGAGCGTGGCTTGCGTCTGCACAGGATCGAGGTTGGCGTCGACCGCGACGGTGATGATCGCCGTGGCGCTGTTGCCTGCCGTATCGGTGGCGCGTACCGTGAATTGATCGCTGCCCTCGAAGTTCGCGTTGGGCCGATACAGCGCGCTCGTTCCCATGATGCGCGCCACGCCATTGGTTGCCGGTGTGGCGATGGCGAAGGTGAGCAGATCGCCGTCTGGGTCGGTGAACAGCGGCGCCAATGCAACACTCACCTCCGCCCCGCCACTCGATTGCGCCGTGCCGTTCATGCCTGTCGGCGGGCGATTGGAAGGGTTGCCCGTAACCGTGACGGCGACGGTGAAAGGCACAGGCGGATTGGCGGCATCGCGCACGGTCAGTCCAATGGGAGCGGTGCCTTCAAAGCCGCGCACCGGGGTGAAAACCAGGTTGCTGCCGGACAGCACCACCGTGCCCTGCGACGCTGGCGGCGGAGTTGCGATCGCAAACGTCAACGCATCGCCTTCCGGATCCGCAACGAGCGGCAACAAGGCAACAGTGACCGGCGTATTGCCAGTGGTTGACGTGCTGCCGCTCATGGCAACCGGCGGCTGATTGGGTTGATCGTTATCGATGATCGACAAGGTGATGATCGGAACCAAACTGCCGGCAATGTTGATGTCGAAGCCACCGCCCTGCTGCAGATCCAGCCGACCCGTCACGAACTTGAGCAACAGCGTTTCGGTCGGCTCGAATTGCTGGTCGTCGATAAGCGAGATCTGGAAGACAGAAGGGGGATGGTCGCGGTTCGAGTCGAACTGCCGCACATCGAGAAACGTTGCAGTTTGGTTCGCGAACGGAGCGTAGTCCTGACCACTTGTCGCAGTACCGCCATCGCCCGGTCGCTCGCCATACGTGAAGCTGAGATTGCCGGGTCTAGGGTCGCAATACGCAATCAGTCGCACCCTGAATTGCAGTGCGAACGCACCCGCGTTCTCGGCGCGACTGAGCGAGGGTTCGGCGGCGGTCTCGGTCCAGGCAAACAAAGTCATCGGGTTCGCTTGACAATATTGTTGACTCTTGCCGCTTGCGGTCATGCTAGATATCGGCACGACGTTGCCATCGCGTTGCATGGCGTACGACTGTTCGCGCGTCAGCGCATCGCCCGCGAATGCGAAGCCGACGACCAGCGACAGAATTTTCAAATACATCACCTTCCCCTGACGCCCGTCACCGTGCGGACGCATGAGGCAAGGTTGGTCAGAAGCGTGATCGCCGTCGCCCCTCAAATGAAGTACGCCGCGCCCGTCCGTGGATCTCGCGCGGGTGGTGCGCATACGTGAGCGCACTGATGTCAAGCCCAAAACGAGGGTTTCTTGCCGGCGGGTCGCGCCTGCAGTCTGTACGCGGACGGCGACTGTGGGAAATGCGCGCGAGGCTCGCAGTGACAACGCCGCGGCTCGTCCTCGCGCCGCAGTGGAGTCTGAATCATGAAAGCCAGAATGCTCGTATCCGCGCTGCTGCTGAGCGCTGCTTTGTCCTTCGCAAGCAACGCGTCGACCGCGCAGAATTCCGTGGGCGACCGCGTCGCGAAACACCAGGTGCTGCGCGACTCGATCGAACGCGGCGAAGGCAAGTACGCCGAAATCGAAGCCGCCGACAAGTCGCGCCTGATGAAAGCCCAGGACGAGATTTTCCTGGTGTTGCGCGGCAAGGTCGGCGACGAGTCGCTAAGCGGCGACGAGCGCGCGTTGGTCACTTCGCGTGAGACGGAGATCGCCGACATCCTGTCCCGGATCGATCCCCGCAAGGGCATGGTGCGTTGCTCCTTTCAGGCGCGCATCGGCAGCAATCGCAAGGAACGCGTCTGCAAGCGCATCGGATTCGAGTACAACGCCGACGCGAAGAAAGTCATCATCGATCTCCATCAGTGACGGCTGCGGTGGTGCGAGCGACGCGCGCGAGCCTGGCAAACTCGCGGCGCGTCGTTGAACGCTCACCCGCTGCTGGCGCAGAGCGAGCTGCAACGCGCATTGCATTGCGCCCGATACTGCGTTTCCTGCCGCCCGTACTTGCCGCGCAGTTCGCATGCGTACTTCGAATCCGTGCCCTCGCCCATGCACGTCGCGAACAGATCGTCCGACCGGGCAGCGACTCTTGTCGCCTTTGTGCAAGCGACTTCGTCTTGTTCGCAGGATGATCGGCAAACCCGGTTCGACCCGGCAGCGAGGGTGATCGCGGGTTGGACTCGCGGCGAGTCACTTGTGACCTCGGCGATGGGCGCCAGCGCGGGAGGATCGCTGATGGCGGGCTTCTCGATTGGCGCGATCGCGACCGTATTGGTCTCGCGTGTTTCGGCTTCCGGCATGACCAGTGCAACGCTCGGCAGCGGCGCTCGTTCGTCGGCGGGCGCGTTGACTGCGCTGCGGCGGGGACTGATTGCGCGCACCGGGCGAGTGCGAGTGGGCGTTGGCTCCGGCCTCGATGTGCGGTTGGCGCGAAGCGCGGCCGTGCGCGAATCCACATCGTCAACTGCGGCGTCGGCGCGCGCGTCGGTGGGCGGTGGCTGCGACGGTCCGGTCGCAGGCGCGGGTTCGCGGCTCGTCCGCAGTGGAGGCGGCGCGCGCGAGTCGCGTTCCTGGGACAGAGTCATGTTTGCCACGCCGCGTGGTATGGGTTCGCGAAAACCTCGCAACCA
>JBKJND010000219.1:0-4039 GCA_046596095.1 Ahniellaceae bacterium
GTCGCGGGCGTCGCATACAACGCCCGCATCATGCCGGTGCGCGTGTTGGGAACTTGCGGCGGCTACACCTCCGATATCGCCGACGGCATCACCTGGGCATCGGGTGGCGCGGTCACGGGTGTGCCGGCGAATACCAATCCCGCAGAAGTCATCAACCTGTCGCTCGGCGGTTCAGGTCCTTGCGACAGCACCACGCAGAGCGCCATCAACGGCGCGGTCAGCCGCGGCACCGTGCTCGTGATTGCGGCGGGCAACAGCAACGCCAACGTCTCGGGCTTCAACCCCGGCAACTGCGCCAGCATCGTGTCGGTGGCTTCGACCGATCGCAACGGTGCACGCTCAAGCTTCTCCAACTACGGAGCCTTGATCGATATCTCGGGCCCTGGCTCGGGCATCCTGTCGACCTTGAACACGGGCACACAAGGTCCAGGCAGCGCCAGCTACGCGTCATACAGCGGCACCTCGATGGCTGCGCCGCACGTGGCTGGTGTTGTCGCGCTGATGCAGGCGCGTGCGGTCAAGACGCCGGCGGAAGTCGAGGCCAACCTCAAGAGCACCGCCCGCGCACTGCCGGGCGCTTGCTCAGGTGGTTGCGGCGCGGGCATCGTCAATGCACGCGCGGCAGTCGACGCGAACGGTGGCACGCCACCGCCACCGCCACCACCGCCTCCAGGCGGCACGTTGACCAAGGGCGTGACGGTGACCGGGCTGTCCGCGGCAACCGGTGCATCGCTCAACTACACGATGGCAGTACCAACGGGTTCGACGAACCTGGCGTTCACTTCTTCGGGCGGAACCGGAGACATGGACATGTACGTCAAGCTCGGTTCGGCGCCGACGGACACGGTCTACGACTGCCGTCCGTATCGGGCCGGCAACGCCGAGACCTGCACCTTTGCTGCGCCGGCGGCGGGCACCTACTACGTGCGGCTCAAGGCCTACAGTTCATTCTCGGGTGTGTCGCTGGTCGGTGACTACACCACCGGCGGCGGCGGGGCGTCGTTCTTCGAGAACCTGACCGACTTCGCCATCAACGACAATGCCACAGTCGACAGTCCGGTCACGGTCAGCGGTCGTACCGGCAACGCACCGAGCACCTTGCAGGTCGGCGTCACCATCTTCCACACCTGGAAGGGCGATTTGAAGGTCGACCTGGTGGCGCCGGATGGCACTCTGTACAACATCCACAACAGGACCGGCAGCAGCACAGACAACGTCATCGGCACTTTCACCGTCAACGCGTCCACTGAAGTCGCCAACGGAATCTGGAAGTTGCGCGTCAACGACAACGCCAGCGGTGACGTCGGCCGCATCGACAAGTGGAGCTTGCAGTTCTGATCGCCGTTACAACGCGATGAGTCAAACGAAACCCCGGCGCTTGCCGGGGTTTCTTTTTGTGCACGCACGTGGTTGATTTCCGCATCCGCCTTGACGAATCCGGAACCTTCACGTTGCGCTGATGACCTATCTCCCATGGTCCGGCGAGGTTTCCCGGCTCTGAGGAGATTTCTCATGCAACGCCGTCAAGTGATTCGCACACTGGCATCGGTCGCGGGTGTTTTTGCCGTGTTCGCATGCGACCGCAACGCCGCTGCGTCGGCCGCCGTCCCGGTAACTTCAGCGGGAGACTTCCCACCCCTGATCAGAACCCGCGGGCAATGGCGCGAGTTGCTGCCGCCGAATCGATACGCGGTGTTGTTCGAGGAGGCTACCGAGCGTCCATTCAGCAGTCCGCTTGACCGCGAGAAGCGCGCGGGCACCTTTATCTGCGCGGCTTGCAGCCTGCCCCTGTTCCTCTCGAAGGACAAGTTCGACAGTGGCACCGGCTGGCCGAGCTTTACGCGGTCGATACCCCAACGCACGGCCAGCAGACGCGACATGAAATTGGTCCTGCCGCGCGTGGAGTATCACTGCGCCCGCTGTGGCGGCCATCAAGGTCACGTGTTCGACGACGGCCCACCGCCGACAGGTCAGCGCTGGTGCAACAACGGCCTCGCGCTTGAGTTCGTTCCTTCCACCGAAAAGTTGCCGCCACTGCTGGCCTAGACCGACGTTAAGCCGCGAGTCTGGAGAGGATTGTTACGGTGCGCTTGACCCGGGGCGCGCACAGGCAATGACGATTTGTGCGGACATTTCATTGCGGAGAATGCGACGATGAAGATTCAGATGAGTGCAGTAGCGTTGGTGCTTGTGATGGCGTCGAGCGTCGGCACAAGCGAAGACGGCCGCGCCATGTACGCCGACGGCAACGGCAACGGCGGCATCTCTGCGAGGGAATTCGCGCGCCGGCCTCGCAATCGCTGACTGACAGGTGAATCGCTCGCTATGGGTGCTTGGACTGGTGTTCGCGGCGGCGACCGCGTTCACGGTCGTGCGGAATTCGACAGCCGTCGCGGAGGAACCAATGATCGAGGAATCCGACGAGCACTCCGGAAGCGCTGTACCTACCGGGCCTCCTCGCGTTTCCAAGTGGCAAACTGCCGCGGCGCGGGCGGATTCCGGATTCGACGGTTTCAAACAACGCGTGCTTGAAAAGTACGGCGTGGATCGACCCGGCTACATTGCAGCGTTTCGCGGTTTCGCGGATGCGACGGCCTGCGAGGTCATGGGAAGGGTCCTCGCAGATTCTCCGCCGAATTTGCCCGACTCCGCGGGCACGCGGTGGAAAAACCTGCGTGAGCAGTGGGCGCGCTTCGAGAGCGACGAAGTGCCCGGTGTGACCGTCGACATCACCTGCAATGGACGCTCGCAACGCGTAGTCACCGACGCCGAGGGCTATTACCGGGCCCGCATCCCCATGACGCCTCCAACCACGCGCAGCTTGTGGTTGGAGGCCGAAGCATCGATTCCGGGATCCGATCTCTCGGCCAGGCACGAGATACTCGCGGTCAGCGACGAGGCCCAGTTCGGCATCATCTCCGACATCGACGACACCGTGCTCGATAGCCATGTCGTCGACTGGAAAACTTCGGCCAAGCTCACCTTTCTGCACAACGTGCGCACGCGCAAACCCCTGCCGGGAGTGGCGCAGCTCTATCGAAGCTTGCAACAAGGCCGTGGCGAAGTTCCCATCAACCCGCTTTTCTATGTCTCAAGCTCGCCGTGGAATCTGTACGACTTGTTGGAGTCCTTCCTTTCGATCAACGACATTCCGCCCGGACCCATACTGCTGCGAGACCTCGGAATTGAACCGGAATACTTCATAAAATCAAAAGGTCACGGCCACAAGCTCGACAATGTGCGCAAACTGTTCGCACAGTATCCGGCGCTCGGCTGGATTCTGGTGGGTGATTCCGGGCAGGCCGACGCCGAGATTTACACCACCGCCGCTCGAGAATTTCCAGGGCGCGTGCTCGCCATCTACATCCGGGATGTCGATCCCGACTCCGATTCGATCTTTGATCGGGGTGTGGATGCCGTATTTGCAAAGACTGTCGCGGGCGATGTTCCGATGCTGCGCGTGCGCGACAGCGACGCGATCGCGCTGCACCTGCGCGCCATTGGACTGTTGCCTGCGACTGAAGTCGCTGCAGTGAAAGAAGACGTCGCGCGCGACGCCAACGCACCGCCACAAGTCGAATCCTGATCCGGACGCCTCCACGTTTTCGCGCTGCGTCCACCATCGAACCAGAGGAGCACTGCCATGTCTCATGAAACTCGATCTCCCGACGCCTCGCGTCGACGATTGGTGTTTGCAGGCGCTGCGTCCTTGCTGGCGACCGCATTTGCGCCAGCGGTCGCTCTTGCTGCCGCCAAGACCGCGGCGTCCAACGCAGTCGGACCGTATCGTCTCGCCGCGCTGCCCTATGCGGAATCCGCGCTGGCGCCTGCCATCAGCGCCGAGACGGTGGCGCTGCATTACGGAAAGCACCATCGCGGGTATGTGGACAAGCTCAATGGCTTGCTCGCCGGGGATTCCCGCCGCGGGAAATCCCTGGAAGAACTTATGCGGCCAACCCACGGCACCCCCGCAGACGTAGCGATTTTCAACAACGCCGCGCAGATCTGGAATCACGATTTTTACTGGCGGAGCCTGACT
>JBKJND010000339.1:0-2518 GCA_046596095.1 Ahniellaceae bacterium
ATCGGTCTTCTTGTAGGACTTGTCCTGCCCCTTCGCACTGCGGCACTCTTGATCGGTCAGCGGCATGGGGCCATCTCCAGCTTGCGCGGGGCCATTTCCCCGATATGCCCCCAATGATGGCCCCAGCTGCGACAGGTTGCAATGGGACAGTCGGGAACCCATGGGCACAAAAAAACCCGCGTTTTAGCGGGTTTAGTGGGAAGGCTGGGAAGGTCTGGGATAGCTTGGAATTGCTTGATGGTGCCGGCACCCGGATTCGAACTGGGGACCTATCGCTTACAAGGCGATTGCTCTACCAACTGAGCTATGCCGGCCAAGGGTGGGATTGTAGCGTCGCGGGAATCGCCAAGTCAGAAGCAGGGGATCGCGCGCGCCGTCACGTTGCGCGTATCAGGCAACAGAGCCCGCCAGTCGACGTTGCGTGCAGAGACCTGGGCGAAGTCCAGGAAATAATCCGGACGAGTTTCGGTGCGCTCGGCGATCTCGGCGTTGAAGCCGAGCGCCGCAAGCTCGGCGCGGCGTCGCTCGGCGTTGGCGACGTCGCGGAACAGCCCAAGCGAAATCGTGTTTTGCTGATCCCCGGACGACACCACGTAGTAGTCGCGCACACCGCTTGCGGACAACCGCCGCGCAAACGCAAGCGCCGCTTCGCGAGAGGCCTGCGCGGGCAGGAAAACGACGTCGCCATAAGATTGAGTACGCGCGCTTTCACGAAACTGGATGCGATCGACCGCAGGCGTCAACGCGTTCATGGCGGCGCGCAGATCGGCCTGCGTGTCGAACGGACCGACACTGGTGCAAACCGCGTTGCGGCGCACCGGGTTGCGCGAGCGCGCGTCCGGAGTGGTCGCGCGCGTGGGCCGATCGCGCTCGGCCAGCAGCACCAGGGGCGGCACGCCGGGATCGGTGAGCGGCAAGCGCGGCTCGGGTTGGCGTTGCGCCAGCACCAGCCACGTCGCGACGCCGATGTTGGCCGCGAGCAGGAGCAACATGAGCAAGCGTACAAACATGCGGGATGAGTTGAATCGGCGCTCGAAGTCAGCCGCGATTGTAGGCGCTGATGTCGATCAGCGTTCGCCGATCATCGGTCGCGGGACTTGGCCTGGCGGCTGATTCCGATCATGGTTCGACCCGTTCGACAGGCTCAGGGGCACCGCGAACGCAATTGGAGGATCCCTGACTCTCGTCGGTCGACTGCAGGCGCGCATAGCGTGCCAGGCCCTCCAGGACCAGATACGGCAGCACGGATGGTGCCATCGCGAGGTGCGGCGCCAACGCCGCTGCGCCTCCGCCGCTCAACACCAGAACCGGCGCGCTGTCTTGCGCTGCGACGCGCATGCAGTACTCGATCAATCCGACCACCGCGAGCGTGCAGCCGCTGGCGATGCCGGATGCGGTATCGCGCGCGAATGCGGTGCCTGCTGGTGCGTCTGCGACGGCGAGCTGCGGCGCAAGTCCCGCAAGCCCGCTGCGCATTCCCGCCGGCGACGGCGCGATCAGACCGCCCGCGTGGCTGCCGTCCGGCTCGAGCAGATCGAGTGTCACGGCGCTGCCGATGGAAGCAATCAGGACGCGCTGTTGCGGCCAGCGCTCGCTCGCGGCGAGCAGTGCAAGGAATCGATCGACGCCGAGTTGCGAGGGCGTGTCGTAACCATTGCGCAGGCCGCCGTACTGCGCGAGCGAACGCGCGTAGTCGATCGGCACTCCGGGCAGCAGCTCGTGGCACGCACGCTCGACGCGAGCCTGCACGTCGGGTGGCCCCACGCTCGCGATCCAGATGCGCTGCCAGGGCTGCGATTGCAGACCCGCACGCAATGCGTTCTCGAAATCAACGCCTGCGTGAGGAGTTGCACGCACACCGGTCAGCGAACCGTTCGCGTCGGCCAGGGCGCACCATTTGAGGCGCGTGTTGCCAAGATCGATCAATAATATTTTGCGATCAGTTGGCATCGCCCGGCTCCCTTGCGTCAACGCCCGCTCCTGTGCGCACGCTGACTTCGCCTGCGCTGACCAATATTGAGCCGCGCTGCGTCAACACCTGTAGTCGCCCCTCGTGATCGATACCCTCGGCGACACCTGAGGCACGCTCGCTGCCTTCCACCAACACGTTGCACCCGCGCAGCGCATCGCGCTCGTCCCAGCGCTCGTGGAAAAAATGAAATCCGTGGTGCCGAAATTCTGCCAGGCCCGGCAGCAGCGCATCGAGCAATGCACCCATCACCTGATTGCGATCAGGCGCCGCGCCAAGCGCCGCCGCCAGGTCGGTAGCCGGCTGACCCATCGAAGCCTTGCTCGCGTCGGCCAGGGCAACGTTGATGCCGATGCCGATCACCGCAGTGCTCGGACCATGCCAATCGCCGGCCAGTTCGATCAGGATTCCGCCAAGCTTGCGACCCTCGTGCCACACGTCGTTCGGCCATTTGAGTTTGACGCGTGTCGCGCCCACACGCTCAAGCGCTTCGGCCACGAGCACCGCAACGGCCAGGCTCAATCCAGCCATCGCGCCCACGCCTCCCTC
>JBKJND010000417.1:0-3364 GCA_046596095.1 Ahniellaceae bacterium
GCGCGCGAATTCCGTCCAGACGTCGCTCAGCGGCATCGGCACGGCTTCAAACGCAACGTCTGTCGGCAGCTTCGCTACCCAGGCCGCGAGTTGCGGTTCGAAGTGCGCGCAGTGCGAGCACGCATACGAAAACGCTTCGACCACCGCGATCGGTGCGTCGCTGTTCGTCATCGGCGGGGCGGGATCGACGAGCTCAAAGTCGGTGCCTGCCACCAGCTCGGCAAACGATGTCGCGGGGTTGACGGTCGGTGCCGGCGGCATGATTGCCGGGGGCGTGGTCGTTGCCGCAGCGGGAGGCGATGCGGTCGAAGTGGTGTCTCCGCCATCGCACGCAGCCAGAAACGCGCAGGCCAGCGCCGCAAAAATCCAACCACGACGAACGATCATGTCAGTTGTCACGTCCCGAATTCCTTGATTGGCAGGCCGCTGCGAACATGGCATCGGCCAGCTGAGACCACGCATAGGCAATTCAGTTCGCGTCGGGTTGGCTAACGTCGCCCGAATCGGTGCCAGCAGGTGTCTGCGGTGCCGCGTTCGGTGACGCGGGCGCGGCAGGGCCGGGCGCGGCGGCGGAGTCAATCGTTGCGGCGCCCGGCGCGGTCGTCGCGGGCGGCGCGGAGACGGGTTCCTTGCTGGTCGCAGCCGAGGGCGTCAACGCGGCGACCGCAGCATTCGGATCGAATGCGTGCAGGCCCTCAACGTAAGTCGCGAGCGCGCCGATCTCAAGATCCGTCAAATCCTTGGCGACGGCGGGCATGATCGGCGCGTTGGGATTGTCGCGGGCCGTGCCGTGCATCTCGCCCGCGCGATAGCGTTCAAGACGGGCTTGCACGTAACCGGCGTGCTGCCCGGTCAGACGCGGAAACGCGGCGCCGGGATTGCCCGCGCCCGCCGGGCCATGACACGCCATGCACGCGGGAATGCCGCGCGCCACGTCGCCACCGCGGTAAAGCTGCTCGCCGACGACGTACAGTTTCTTGCCGAGGTGCGGGCCCGCTGCGGTCACGAGTCCCTCGTCGGCGGTTCCCGAGCGACCGGATTGCGTCGCGAAGTACGCGCCGATGTCGCGCATGTCCTGCGCGTTGAGCGTTGCCGCGAACGCTGCCATCACGGCGTTCTGGCGAACGCCGGTCTTGAACAGCATGAGCTGGCGCGCGATGAACCATTCGCTTTGCCCGGCGATTTTTGGATTAACGGGATCGGCGGAGTTGCCGTCGACGCCGTGGCACGCCGCGCAGGGTCCGGCCTTGGTGGCGCCGGCTTTGTCATCACCGCGCTTGGCCGCGATCAACAGTGCGTTCCCCTCGAGAGCTGCGGCGAGCGCTTCGTTCGATGGCGCGGCTGCGAGTGTCGGGCCAACGCTGCCTACAGTGGGCGCTGTCGTCGCTGTCGCAGCTTCGACACCCACTGCGGGTGCGCTCGTCGTGACGGGAGAGGCCGATGCCGCATCGATTGGCACGGTCGGTGCGGGTGTCTGAGCGGTGGCGGCGGATGCAACAGCGATCGCCAAAAGAGAGGTCAGCGCTACGGCGGATGCGTTGAGTTTCATGTCATTCCCGAAGACGAAGCGCGCGCGATTCGGGCCCGGCCCAGGTGCCAGTTGCCGAAGCAGTTCGCGTGAGGGCGTGAATTTATCGCAAATGGGGCACGCTGGCACTGGCGGCATCGCGACCGCCGTTCCCACAACCCGAAATTGCGCCGCTACTGTAGAGCCGGACTATGTCCGGCTGCTGTTCGACGGCGGCGTCAGGCACGAGCAGCGGCGCTTAGCACCGCTCTACAACAGCAAGGCGCGCTGCTGTGCTGCTCACGGCTAAGATGCGGGCATGCCTGCTGCCCCGCCCTCCAAAGCCCGCAATCCGTTCGCGCGCGCAGCGTTCCTGAAAAGTGCGCCTGAGATCGGCCATCTTCCTCTGGATGCGGGCGCCGAGATCGCGTTTGCGGGGCGTTCGAACTCGGGCAAATCGAGCGCGCTCAATGCGATTTGCGCGCAGAAATCGCTGGCGCGCGTGAGCAAGACGCCGGGTCGCACGCAGCAACTCGTGATCTTCACCTTGAACGATCAGCACCGGCTGGTCGATCTGCCCGGCTACGGCTACGCCAAGGTGCCGCACGAAATGCGCGAGCACTGGGGCGACGTGCTGATGCAGTACTTCCACAATCGCGGGAGCCTGCGCGGTCTCGCGCTGACCATGGACGTGCGTCATCCGATGGGGCCCTTCGATCAGCAAATGCTGGCGCTGGCGCAGCGCGGCAACCATCGCTGTCATGTCTTGTTGACCAAGTCCGACAAGCTCTCTCGCGGCGCGGCTCAAACGACTTTGCACTCCGTTCGGCACACGCTGGCGCAAATCGATCCGCAACATTCGGTGCAATTGTTCTCTGCCCTCAAGGGCGATGGCATCGACGCGGCGCGCAGCACCCTCGCCGCGTGGCTGGAAGCCCCCGCGTCTGGTTAGTAATGCGCCCTGCTGGACAAGGTGGCCATTCGCGACTGGCGACAATTCCGGGCAGTACCGTTCGCCGCCATCAATACGAAGCCGCCCGCAACCGCCGGTACCATTGCCGGCTTGCGTCGTCTGTTGACACGCCCCGCAGGATCGAAGCGCGATGCCGGATTCGCCAAGCGCTGCACCCGAGCCGATCAGTAGCCGCGCGCAGCTGATCGACTACCTCGCTGGCGGTGCGCGGGATCGCTCGGCGTTCCGCATCGGCACCGAGCACGAAAAGTTCGGCTTTCGGCTGGACGATCTGAGGCCACCCACGTACGAGGGCGAACGCGGAATCGGCGCCATGCTCGAAGGGCTCACGCGCTTCGGCTGGGAGCGCATCGAAGAACACGGCACACTCATCGCGCTCAAGCGCGGCGATGGCTCGATCACGCTGGAACCCGCAGGCCAGTTCGAGCTCTCCGGTGCGCAACTTGAGAATCTGCACCAGACTTGTTGCGAAGTCGACGGGCATCTGATTGAAGTGAAAACCGTGGCCGATGAACTCGGGCTCGGATTCCTCGGCATGGGTTTCCAACCGAAATGGCGGCGCGAGGACATGCCCTGGATGCCGAAAGGCCGCTACCGGATCATGCGCGACTACATGCCCAAGGTCGGATCGCTCGGTCTCGACATGATGACGCGCACCTCGACCGTGCAGGTCAATCTCGATTTCGGCTCCGAGGCCGACATGGTGCGCAAATTCCGCGTGTCGCTGGCGCTGCAGCCGATCGCGACGGCGTTGTTCGCGGACTCGCCGTTCACCGAGGGTGCGCCGAACGGGTATCTCTCGTACCGCTCGCACATCTGGACCGACACCGACGCCGATCGGACCGGGCTGCTCGATTTCGTGTTCGAGGAGGGATTCGGCTTCG
>JBKJND010000200.1:0-4132 GCA_046596095.1 Ahniellaceae bacterium
TCGATGCGCGGGCCGCGTTGCCGCTTGTGGTCGAGGGCCAGGCGCTGCCAACGCTCGCGCCCATGATCGAAAAGGTCACGCCGGCGGTGGTCAATGTTCACTCCAAGACCCGCGTGCGCGTGGCGAACCCGTTCGCGAACGATCCTTACTACCGGCAATTTTTCGGGGTCCCGGACGCGCCGCAGGAGCGCATGCAGCAATCTCTGGGCTCGGGCGTCGTGGTCGATGCCGCGCGTGGCTATGTCCTCACCAACAACCACGTGATCGAAGGCGCCGACGAGATTTCAGTGACGCTGGCCGATGGGCGCACGCTCGCGGCGCGCAAGGTCGGCGCGGACGCCGCCACCGATGTGGCCGTGATTCGTGTCGCACCGGAGAACCTGAGCGCGGTGCCGCTCGCGCGGTCGCGTGAACTGCGCGTCGGTGATTTCGTGGTGGCGGTCGGCAACCCGTTTGGCCTCGGCCAGACGGTGACGTCGGGCATCGTGTCGGCGCTGGGTCGTGCGGGGCTGTCGGGTGTCGGCGTGCAGAATTTCATCCAGACCGATGCAGCGATCAACATGGGCAATTCGGGTGGCGCACTGGTCAATCTGCGCGGCGAGCTTGTCGGCATCAATACGCTGATTTTTTCGCCGTCGGGCGGCAGCGTGGGCATCGGGTTTGCGATCCCGAGCGACCTCGCCGCCAACGTGATGCAGCAGCTGATCGCGGGCGGCCAGGTGCGGCGCGGCTCGCTTGGCGTTGAGTCGCAGGATGTGGACGAGGCGCTGGCCGGCGTCATCGGCGTAAGAGCAAGTCGCGGCGCGGTGGTAACGCGGGTCAACCAGGGCTCACCGGCAGAGCAAGCCGGGATCCATGTCGGGGATGCCATCGTCAGCATCAATGGCAGCAAGGTCACCGGCGCGCGCGACCTCGCGAATCAGGAAGCGCTGCTGCCGGTGGACGCAAGGATTGCGCTAGGCATTGTGCGCAGCGGACAGCCGCTGGTGCTGTCGACGGTGCTGAACGCCGATCCGCGGCAACGCGTGGATGGCGGCGCACTCGATGCACGCGTCAACGGCGCCACGTTCATCGATCTGCCGGCGGAGTATTCGGAACGTGGCATCACCGGCGTGCAGGTGGCGCGGGTCGCGAACAGCAGCCGCGCCGCGCAAAATGGTTTGCGCACCGACGATGTGGTGCTGACGGTCAATGGGCGTGCGGTCGCAAATGTCGCGGCGTTCAACCGTTCATTGACGGGCAAACCCGCGCAGCTGGTGCTGGGTATCGCACGTGGTCGGCGTTCGGGTGAACTGTCTTTCGAGTAGATGGAGTCTTGACGAACAGGGTTCTCCCAGCGGCGTCGCACGATCCGTCCATGCTTTGGCAGGCTCAGCACGAACGGGTTTGTGAAACGGGTTGCTGGGCGTAGTCCATGCATGCCCCTCGATGCACGAGCCATCGCGCAACGGCCATCCGGACTCGACGAGATGCCGTAATATTCTGTTAAATCATTTGCAATGTCCGGGCTAACGTCATGATTCAGCGCTATTTTCGCAAGATCGAAATTCGGCGTCGATGGGCCATGACCGTACTGTCGAGTGAGTTGTTATCGAAATCCAGCGCGCCCAACGCTTCGCGCGTGGCGCAACAAACGCGCGCTGCCGCGAAGCAGTTGTTTCGTTGATCGAAGCCTCGTCGATCAAGGCCGGTTTTTGATCAAGGCGCTGAGTCTCGATCTCGACGACACGCTGTGGCCGATCGAACCTTGCATCGTTCGGGCGGAAGCCGCACTCGACCTGTGGTTGCGCGAACACTGCCCGACGGTGGCGGCAAGCTTCCCGCCGGCGGCGATGCGCGCCGAGCGCGATCGGGTATGGCACGCCAATCCCCACCTCACGCATGACTTGTCCACGCTGCGGCGCATGTCCCTTGCCGACGTGTTTGCACCATTCGGATTCGGCGACGACTTCGTCGAACGCGCGATGACCGCGTTCAGCGCTGCGCGCAATGTGGTCGATTTCTATCCAGAGTCGCTGGCTGCGCTCGAGACGCTCGCGGCGTGCTATCCCATCGCGAGCCTCACCAATGGCAACGCGGATCTCGATGTCATCGGCATAGGCCACTTCTTCCGCGCGCGCATTTATTCTCGCGACGCGGGTTGCGCCAAACCTGATCCGCGCATATTCGAGCAGACCGCCGCGGCGCTCGGCGTTGCGCCGCACGAATTGCTGCACGTGGGCGACGACCCGCTGATGGATGTCGAGGGCGCGCGCGGCGCCGGCTGCGCGGTGGTGTGGCTCGATCGAGGAGTAACCCGATGGCCACGCGAACTGACGCCGCCAACGCATCGCGTGGAATCGCTCGATGCGCTGCCCGCATTGCTGGCAGACTGGCGCTGATCTTTTCGCGGGAACGTCGATGACTGCATACCTGACCGAGGCACTTGCATCCTCGATACCCATCACGGGACTACGCGCGGTCGATTTGCCTGCGTGGCGAACCGGCTGCGACACCACGACGCAAGCGTGGCTTGCCGCCTGCGCATTCGAAGCGTTGCCTTGCGCCGTGTGCCTGGTGCCAGGGCGCGCCAGCGCCGGCGGCATCGAGCGTGTGCTGGTGGGAATTGCGCCCGGCGAATCGATGGGCGCGCTCGCGGGTTTGGCGTTTGCGCTACCGCCGGGCAACTACCACGTCGAGTCGCTTCCCGAAGTCTGCGATCCTTACCTCGCCGCGCTCGGGTTCGGGCTCGGCGCGTATCGCTTCACGCGCTACAAGGCGTTGCTGCGTCCGCCGGCGCGGTTGTTGCCTTCGCCCGGCGTCGATCTTGCGCGCCTGGAACGCGAGCTCGCCGCAAGCTGCTGGGTGCGCGACCTCGTCAACACACCGACCGAGGACATGGGGCCCGAGCATCTCGAAGTGGCCGGGCGCGATCTTGCGCAAGCGCACGGCGCTGCGTTCCGAAGCTTCGTTGGCGAAGAGCTGTTGCGCGAAAACTTTCCCTCGATCCACGCGGTCGGTCGCGCCTCGCATCGGGCGCCACGCCTGCTCGAACTAAACTGGGGCGATGCGACGCATCCGCGCGTTGCGATTGTCGGCAAGGGCGTGTGTTTCGACACCGGCGGGCTCGATCTGAAGGCCGCCGAAGGCATGCGCTGGATGAAAAAGGACATGGGCGGCGCGGCGCACGCGCTGGCGTTGACGCGTCTCGTGCTTGAGGCGCAGTTGCCGGTGCATGTGCAGATGCTGATCCCTGCGGTTGAGAACGCGGTAGCCGGCAACGCGTACCGACCCGGCGAAGTGATCGCCACGCGAGCGGGGCTTTCGGTCGAGATCGACAACACCGATGCCGAAGGCCGCGTGGTGCTGGCCGACGCGCTGACTTACGCCGGAGAGCAGGCGCCCGAACTCATCATCGATTTCGCGACACTGACCGGCGCCGCGCGCATCGCGCTCGGTCCCGACTTGCCGGCGCTCTTCACCAATCGGGTGCCGCTGGCCGCCGCGCTCACAGCACTCGGCGCGCGCCTCTCCGATCCGCTCTGGCCGATGCCGCTCTGGGCCGGGTATCGCGCGATGCTGGATTCGCATGTCGCGGACATGGCCAACGGCTCGCCCAACAAGCACGCTGGGGCCATCGTCGCGGCCCTGTATCTGTCGCGCTTTGTGCCCGAACACATCGATTGGTGCCACTTCGACGTCTACAGCTGGAACGACGCGGACCGCCCCGGCCGCCCGCGCGGCGGCGAGGCGCAAGCGCTGCGCGCCACCTTTGCGCTGCTCGAGGAACGCTTCAAGCCTCGATAGCCCAACCCGCTGCCGAGCAAGCTCGGCACTGCAGGAGCGTTTTCGCGCGCGCTGAAGGCGACTCGTAACCGTTCGTGGTGAGCCTGTCGAACCATGAACTGCTTTGCCTCAAACGGTTGATGACAAAAACCCAAACTTGCCGCGACGGTTCAAAACGGCTATAAAGCGCGGCTCGCCGACGTGGATTCACGTCCGACCCAGCTGCGCGCTGCGGGTCGCATGGGCGATACCCCTTATGTTTTTCCAGCGCGCGCGGCCCGACGTTTCCTTGCGTTCCGGCCGCGGAGCCGATTCCGCTCAGGCTATGGGCGGTCAGACCCGATACGACGAGGTGATCTATGGCGCG
>JBKJND010000213.1:0-4571 GCA_046596095.1 Ahniellaceae bacterium
ACGACTTCACCGACAACATTGTGCATCTGGTGCTCGCGCGCCTGCCCGACGCACCAGCTGGCGTCAAAGGCATTTCACTGTTCATCGTGCCCAAATTCCGCGTGGCGCGCGACGGCACCGTCGGCGCACGCAATGCCGTCCAGTGTGGTTCGCTGGAACACAAGATGGGACTGCGGGGTTCCTCTACCTGCGTCATGAACTTCGACGGTGCCAGTGGATACCTGATCGGCGCGCCTAATCAGGGCTTGAAAGCGATGTTCACCATGATGAACTCGGCGCGGCTTGCGGTGGGATTGCAAGGGTTGGGCTTGAGTGAGCGCGCCTTGCAGAACTCGCTGCGGTACGCGCACGAGCGCGTACAGATGCGTGCCCTCAGCGGCGCTCGCGCACCGCAGTTGCCGGCCGATCCGATCATCGTGCACCCCGACGTTCGGCGCATGTTGCTGACACAAAAGGCGCTGGTCGAAGCCGGTCGCGTGCTGGTGTACGACGCGTGCCTGCAGATCGATCTCTCCGAAAAACACCCCAACGCTGCGGTCCGCGCGGGGGCCGATGCTCGCGTGTCGTTGCTGACGCCGATCGTCAAGGCATTCCTGACCGAAGCCGCGATCGAATGCACGTATCACGCGTTGCAGATTTTCGGCGGCCACGGCTACATCGCCGAGTACGGCATGGAGCAGCTGGCGCGCGACGCGCGCATCACCACGATCTATGAAGGAACCACGCAGATTCAGGCGCTCGATCTACTTGGCCGCAAGGTGCTGGCGAACCAGGGCCAGGAACTCGGGCGCTGGCTGAGTGAAGTCAATGTGGCATGCGAGTTGGCGGCTGCCGAGCCTCGGCAAGCGGCTCACGCCGAATCTCTGCGCGCGGCTGTTCGATTGCTCGGTAACGCAAGTTCCGAGGTCGCTTCAAGTGCGCGCGACAACGCCGATGAAGTCGGCGCCGCGGCATATGATTTCCTGATGCTGGCGAGCTACGTCGCGCTCGGGTGGTGTTGGCTGCGGATGCTCGCGGCAGCGGCTGCGCACTCGGAGTACGCCAACGCAGCCGACAAGTACGCTACGGCCGATTTTTTCTTCGCCCGGCTGCTGCCGCGGGCCGCGATGCATGCCGAGTGCATCCGCAGTGGAGTCGGTTCGCTGGATGCCGCAAACGAGGCGCTCGCCTCCCGCAGCTGATTCATGGCGCGATCGCGATAATCCGATTGTGGCGGGTTGAGCTTGGAAAGGTTGTTCGCGTACTATCAGCCGCCTCTACGTTCACACGGATCATTCATGAAAAATGTCTCGAAGGGCTGGCAGACTCTGCTGCTGGCTGCGACCCTGGCCTGCATGGGGGCGCCGACGTTCGCGGCTGAAGCCTTTGCCGTCAAGTCCATGGACGAGTTCCTCGACTATCAGTACGCACTGCGCAACGCGGTCGAGAGCGGCGAAGGCAAGTTCGCACTGCTCGAACCCGCAGACCGGAGCAAGTTGATCCGCGCCCAGGACGAGATCTTCCAGATTCTAGACGGTGTAACTTCGGTGAAGCGACTGAATAATCGCGACCAGGAAGCGCTCTACAACGCCCAGCACGTGGTTGCGGCGATCGTGACGAAGAACGAAGACGATCGAAGCATCTGCTACTCCACGCCTGACCTCGGAACGCATCTGGCCACTTTGCGATGCCGGACCGTGGCGGAAGCTGAAGCGATGCGCGTAGATAACAAGGACAAGTTCGCGCGCCTGCAAAGATGCAAGGGCGCTAAATGCGGCCGCTGACGAAGCCCCGCTCTGCCTTTCCTCAACGCTATTCGGAGTAATGCACCTTGTACCGTACCGTTATCGCCTCACTGTGCCTGAGCCTGGCGATGTTCGCAGGCGCACCCGCCCACGCTTCGGCAAACAGCTCCGTCGCGGAACGAGTGGCCAACCAGCGTTCTCTGCGCTTGTCTGTCGAGCAGAACGATGGCAAATTCGCGCGCTTGAAGGCAGCCGAAAAATCGAAGCTCTTGCGGGCGCAGGACCAGATTTTTGCCGTGCTGGATGGCAAGTCCTCTACCGCCGACTTGAGCGACGATGATCTGGCACGACTCCAGGATGCGGAGACCGAGATCGCAGGGATTGTGGCGTCACTCGATCCGCCTGCCTCCAAGGCCAAAGTTGTGTGTTCCTACCAGGCGCGGCTCGGCAGCAATCGCAAGGAACGGATTTGCCGCGCCGTGGATTCGAGCGATTCGACCGGGGCGCGCCAGACGCTGCGGCGCATGCAGACCCGATAGCCGCGTCACGGCACGACTCGAGCGGGGCGGAGGAGGCAGCGCATCCGCGTTGCGGCGCCATTACGCGCGTCCCCGGGATTCGATATGCTCCGGTCATGGCCGGAGGATTACTCGGTTTGGAGTCGACGGACGGGCGCTACACAGCTCTGTCCGACGCGCGCCCGCGCTTGGGCCTGCACGCGACGCGAGTGCTCTCGCTCGATGCGCACGGGCGAATCCTTGACTGGATGAGCTGGCAGGAAACGGTGTCGCTGTACGCACGCGATGCCGTGGCCTGGACGCTCGGCGACCCGTGTCTGACGATCCACGGTGGCATCAGCCGCAGCACTGGCGCGCAAAGCACGCTTGACCTGCATCCCATCGTGGCATCTCGCGGGCACGCGCGTTCCGGGCGGTTCGATCCTTCGCCAGCGCTGACTAATGCGGCGCTGTTTTCGCGCGACCGGATGTTGTGCCTGTACTGCGGCGATTTGTTTGCGCGTGCCGACTTGACTCGGGATCATGTGGTCCCTACCTCGCGCGGAGGTCGCGACGGTTGGGAAAACGTGGTCTCGGCCTGTATCGCCTGCAATACCCGCAAGGGCTCGCGCACCCCGCAGCAGGCCTCGATGCCGTTGCTCGCGGTGCCGTATCGGCCAAGCTGGGTCGAACATCTCATCCTGTCAAATCGCAATATCCTGGCCGATCAGATGGAATTTTTGCGCCAGCATTTGCCGCGGGATCGTCGCGCCGCTTGACAGACTCGCGCCGCGACGATTCCCTTCATGGTTCGACCCGTTCGACAGGCTCAGGCTCACCTCGAACGGAGTGTGGGGGCACGTCACCACGAATGGAATCTCGGGCGCACCGCAATTTCCCCGGAGAACGCTTGTTCGTGGAGCGACGGGTCGCGACAATGAGCGGCCGTGTCCGGATTACCGATGATCGACGCGCAACAATTTCCTCGCCTCGCGCGTATCGAGACGCCTGACGATCTGCGCCTCGTCCCCGAAGCGGAACTGGGCGAGGTCGCCGAAGAATTGCGCCGCTTCCTGATCCATTCGGTGGGTCGGGCGGGCGGACATTTTGCCGCGGGTCTCGGGGTGATCGAGCTGACCGTGGCGCTGCATTATCTGTTCGATACGCCGCGCGATCGTCTGGTCTGGGACGTAGGTCATCAGTGCTATCCGCACAAGATCCTCACCGGTCGCCGAGACCGTATCGAATCGATCAAGCGCAAGGATGGCCTCGCGCCGTTCCCGCGTCGTGATGAAAGTCCGTACGACACCTTCGGTGTAGGCCATTCCTCCACGTCGATCTCCGCAGCGCTCGGCATGGCGATTGCGGCGCAGCGTCAAGGCGACGATCGCAAGATCGTGGCGATCATTGGCGATGGGGCGATGACCGCCGGTATGGCGTTCGAGGCGCTCAATCACGGCGGCGATTTGAGCCCGGAACCCGATCTGCTGGTGATCCTCAACGACAACGGCATGTCGATTTCGGAGAACGTCGGTTCGTTGACCCGGATGCTGGCGCGGCTGTTCCTGAGCCGGCGCGTAAACGCGCTGCGCGAGGCTGCCAAGGAACAGTTGCCCCGCGGCGGTGTGTTGTGGCGGTTCCTCCGGCGCTGGGAGGAACACGTCAAGGGCATGTTCGTGCCTTCGACCATTTTCGAAGAGCTGGGTTTCCGCTACTCCGGCCCGATCGACGGCAACGATCTCGACTCGGTATTGCGCAGCCTCAAAACCATGCGCGAACTGCGCGGACCGCAGCTGTTGCACGTGGTCACGACCAAAGGCAAGGGATACGCACAAGCTGAAGCCGATCAGATCGAGTATCACGCGGTGTCGCCCTTCGATCCGCAGGCAGGAATCGTCAAGGCCGCAATCGCAACGGTTCCCAAGCCAACCTACACGCAGGTGTTTGGCGACTGGCTGTGCGACATGGCGGCGAGCGATCCCAGGCTTGTCGCGATCACGCCAGCCATGCGCGAAGGCTCGGGCCTGGTGCGTTTTTCCCGCGAGTATCCGCAGCGCTATTTCGATGTAGGCATCGCCGAGCAGCACGCGGTGACGGTGGCCGCCGGCATGGCCTGCGAAGGCTTGAAGCCGGTGGTCGCGATTTACTCGACGTTCCTGCAGCGCGCGTACGACCAGTTCATCCACGACGTGGCGTTGCAGAATCTCGACGTGACGTTCGCGATCGACCGTGCCGGCCTCGTGGGCCCGGACGGCGCCACGCACGCGGGCAGCTTCGATCTCGCGTACTTGCGCTGCATTCCCAACATCGTGGTGATGGCGCCGGCCGACGAAGCCGAGTGCCGACGCAT
>JBKJND010000382.1:0-4445 GCA_046596095.1 Ahniellaceae bacterium
GGCGCCAGTCTCCGCCATGGTTTCATCGATCGCGGCAAGGATCGCTTTCTCATCGAGGCGTGCGGGAAGGTAGTGCTCCAGCACCACAATCTCGTCGCGCTCGACCTGCGCTAGATCCTCACGGCTCGCGGCGGAGTATTGCGTGACCGAATCGCGCCGTTGCTTGACCATCTTTTCCAGCACCACAAGCACCTGTGTGTCGTCGAGTTCGATGCGCTCGTCCACTTCGCGCTGCTTGATCGCAGCGTTGACCAGGCGGATAACGCCCAGGCGCTGCCGGGCACCGGATTTCATCGCGGCTTTCATGTCGTCGACAAGACGCAGCTTCAGACTCACAGGAAACCTCCAGACAGCGCAGAAACGCAAAAGCCGACGTCGCAGGGCGACATCGGCTCGAGGTGCGACCGGCGCAACAGATCAGCCTTGAGCCCACAAAGGCTCGGGCAGATCAATACATGCGTTGGCGCTTGGTCACGTCGCGCCCAACCCGGCGAATATGGCGCTTCACTGCGGCAGCGCGCTTGCGCTTGCGTTCCTGGGTCGGCTTCTCGTACGACTCGCGCTTGCGCGTCTCGGCGATGACGCCCGCCTTTTCGCAAGTGCGCTTGAAACGGCGCAGAGCGAACTCGAACGGTTCGTTCTCGCGGACTTTGACATTCGGCATGAAAACTCCACTGATAAGCTCGCACCGAATCCGGGCGAGCCGCGTATTCTAGCGTCTGATCGTCCGGGATGGAACCCGCAGCCTCTTCCAATGACAGATGAGCCTGGGCGAGGGGTAGTGATTCCAACCACACATGAGCCTGGGTCTGCCTGGCCCGCTCGCTGAGGTCGGGATCTGCGACCCTTGCCAATCGGACCAAGCGGAGCCGCTACAACAGCATGCGAGTACTGGGCATCGAAACTTCGTGCGACGAGACCGGGATCGCGGTGTACGACACCCGGCACGGGCTTCTCGCGCAGACCCTGCACAGCCAGATTGAGCTGCACGCGGCTTATGGCGGCGTGGTCCCCGAGCTCGCAAGCCGAGACCACGTGCGCCTCTTGCTGCCGCTGCTTCGGAGCACTCTCGAGAGATCGGGGCTTGACGTTGCCGATCTCGATGGTGTGGCGTACACGGCAGGCCCCGGCCTTGGCGGCGCGTTGCTGGTGGGCGCCGCGACCGGACGCGCACTTGCGTGGGCCCTCGGCAAGCCCGCAATCGGGGTGCACCACATGGAGGGACACCTGCTGGCACCACTGATGCAGCCCCACGCGCCGTCGCCACCGTTCGTGGCCTTGCTGGTCTCGGGCGGTCACACGCAACTCATGCGCGTCTCCGCAATTGGATGCTACGAGCTGCTCGGCGACACGCTCGACGACGCAGCGGGAGAGGCGTTCGACAAGACCGCACAGATGCTGGGCCTTGCCTATCCGGGCGGCCCGGCCGTCGCCGCGTTGGCGCTGCAGGGCCGAGCGGGTGCATTCCGGTTCGCCCGTCCCATGACCGATCGCCCGGGTCTCGATTTCAGTTTCTCGGGGCTCAAGACGCAAGCCATGCTGGCCAAACGCAAGGCCGGCGACGATCCTCAAGTCTCCGCAGATATCGCCCGCGCGTTCGAGGATGCGGTCATCGATACGCTCGCGATCAAGTGCGAGCGCGCCTTGTCCCAGACCGGCGATGCGGTGTTGATCGTGGCCGGCGGTGTCGGCGCCAATTCGCGACTGCGCGCCCGCCTGGCAACCAGTTCCGAACAGCACGGTTATCGAGTCGTGTTTCCGCCGCCCGCGCTCTGCACCGACAACGGCGCGATGATTGCTTTTGCCGGCGCGCTGCGACTCGATGCCGGACAACACGACGATGCCCGCATTCGCGCGTATCCGCGGTGGGACATGGCAAGCTTGCCGCCGGTCGCGCCCGCAGCGGCGCGTTGAGACTCGACATGGGTACGCAATGCATGCACAAGCAAGGCATGGATAAAGTCTTCATCGAAGGCTTGTCGATCGAAACCACGATCGGAATTTACGACTGGGAGCGACGCATTCGCCAGCCCTTGGTGTTCGATCTTGAAATGTCGTTCGACAACCGCGTGCCGGCGGCGACCGATGCGGTCGGCGACACGCTCGACTACAAAGCGGTAAGCAAGCGTTTGATCGAGTTCGTGTCGAGCACCGATTTCGGCCTCGTTGAAACGCTTGCCGAGCGCTGCGTCGAACTCGTGCAGCGTGAATTCGGTGTCCGGTGGGTGCGACTCAAGCTCAGCAAGCCCGGCGCCGTGCGCGGCGCGCAAGCGGTGGGCGTTGTCATCGAGCGTGGCCGCCGCGAATCCTGATGGCGCGCGCGTGGCTCAGTCTCGGCAGCAACATCCGGCCGCAGCAGCACCTGGCCGCAGCAATGGCGGAGCTGCGCGCGCGTTTTGCACATGTTGAAGAATCGCCGTGGTATCGCACGCGTGCGGTTGGCTTCGAGGGGCCGGATTTTATCAATCTCGCTGTCGAGATTGAAACCGAACTCCGGCCGGTGGAGCTAGCTGCGTGGCTGCATGACGTCGAAGCGCGACACGGCCGCGATCGGATGCAGCCGCGCTTCGCGAGTCGTACGCTTGATATCGATATCGTGCTTTACGACGAGCTCGTGATCAAGGGCACCGGATCCACGCGCATTCCGCGTGACGAGCTTGGCCATGTTTTTGTGCTGCGGCCGCTGTCGGATCTCGTGCCCGACCTCGTACCGCCGGACGGCGACTCACGATCCCTCATCCAACGCTGGCGCGATCTGAGCAAAGAAGAGCGCGCCAGCGTATCGCTCGTGGCGCCGCAGTAGCCGTTACTTGCGAGGCGCTGGTCGAGTTTTCTTAGCCGCAGATTTCTTCGCGGCCGCTTTTTTTGCAGGCGCGCGCGGTTTGCGTTGGGCAGCTTGCGCTGCCTTGATGCCTTCGACCTCGGCTTCGCCCTCGATCACCATGTCGCTCGAGAACACCTCAATCGCGGCGTCGGCCACCGTGCCAGTGTCCGCGTAGGCAAACGCGCCGACACCGAGGGCGCCTGCAATCGGCAGCCAGCGGAAAATTCCGCGGCGCAGGCTGCGTTGTGCGATGCGCAGGGCGATCTTGTTCGCGATCGAATACAACGTGCCGATGGGCGCACGGCGCACGACGTAACGCTCACCGATACGCACGAGCAGCCCGCCGACCGCCTGCGCGGCCGTGTGATTGAAGAGGCAATACAGCATCTGTTCCCGCGACAGCAGCGCACGCTTGCCGTACGCGCCCGCGATGTCGGCGACCATCTGCGTCTGAATTTTCCACAGCGCAAACAGCTCCGGCAGGATGGTCATCCAGCCGAGCACGCCCGGCGGCAATGCCATCGCACCGGACGTCGCACCCGCCTTGCCCGCGGCCTTGCGGGCGATCTCGCGAGCCCGCGCATGCGGATCATCGGCGACGCGCTCTGTCGTCGACGGGATTTGTCCGACCAGATCGAGCAGGCGCTCGGCAATGTTGTCGGTGGCAGTTCCTGCGCGTTTGCGAGTGGCCATTGGTTCTCCTGAAAACAATACGAGCAGAGAGTGGGGTCGAATCAATAAGACTTGCGAGGATGCGACGCCCACCATGAATCTCAACTACACGAGCGCGCGACCGCCATCGATGCGGAGAATCGTGCCGGTGCAGTAATGCGCGTCGCGCAGTAGATACAGCGCGGCGCTGGCCACGTCGTCGACATCACCAAGACGACCGAGCGGGGTGCGCTGGAGAATTCGTGCCTGCCGAGCGCCGTCATCCGTGTCCGACTCCGCCCACAGGATCGCGCCGAGTGCGATGCCGTTGACGCGCACGTCGGGCGCGAGCTCGACCGCGAGCGCTTCCGTCATCGTGGCCAGCGCCGCCTTCGCCATCGCATACACGCTGTAGCCCTTTGGGGGCCGCGCAGTATGAATATCCAGCAAATTCAGCACGGCGCCGCGGCGCTCGCGCAGGTGCGGCGCTGCGGCCTGTGTCAGAAACAGGGGCGCACGCGCATTTGCCGCGAACAGCTCGTCCCATGCGCGCGGGGTAATGGAACCGAGCGCCGTCGCGAAAAAGCTCGATGCATTGTTGACCAACGCATCAAGTCTTCCGAAACGTTCGATGCAGCGCGCAGGCATGCGCGCAACGGCGTCGAGATCCGCAAGTTCGGCCGACAGCGAAAGCGTGCTGTGCTCGCGTTGACCCTCCAGCTCGGCCACCAGCGACTCAAGCTCGGGCGTGTCGGTCCGCTGATGCAATGCGATGTCGTAACCCGCAGCGTGCAGCGTGCGCGCAATCGCCGCTCCGATGCGGCGCGCGCTACCGGTGACGAGCGCGACAGGACGTTGGGATTGGGCCATCGGCTATGCTCCGGTCATTGCCGCCGCCGCGCGGATCGCAGCGAAGAGGACAGTGCCCGGCACTCTAACGCAGCGTTCGGGCCTCCCCGAACCCAGTCCG
>JBKJND010000404.1:0-4970 GCA_046596095.1 Ahniellaceae bacterium
GGCCTACGTGGCGAACAACAGCGGCAACAGCGTGTCGGTGATCGATACCGCGACCCATACAGTGACAGCCACGATTCCGATCGGGGTTGGCCCGTACGGTATCGCCGTCAACCCGGCAGGCAGCCGCGTATACGTAGGCAACGTTGATGTCGGCGGAGTTGCCGTCATCGATACGGCGACCAATACCGTGATCGCGACGGTCGGGGGAGGAGCGTTGTCGGAAGGCATCGCCGTCAGTCCCGATGGCGCGCGGGTCTACGTCGTCGATTTCACCCAGAGCACCGTGCGGGTGCTCGACGCAAACACCAATACGTTCATTGCCACCATCAACGTGGGCTCGCTGCCGCGCGGCGTCGCCGTCAATGCCGCGGGCACGCGGGTGTACGTCGCCAACGAAATTAACGACAACGTTTCGGTGATCGACACGTCCAACAACACCGTCATCGCCACCGTACCGGTTGGTGATTTCCCGTTCGGCGTTTCGGTGAATCCCGCGGGCACGCGCGCTTACGTAGCCAATTACACCGACAATACGGTTTCGGTCATCGACACCGGCAGCAACACTGTCGTTGCCACCGTGCCCGTCGGCTTTCGCCCCGTAGCTTATGGTGCTTTCGTGGCCCAAGCCGCAGGCGCGACTGCTCCCGGAGCGCCCACCATCGGCAGCGCGACGCCGGGCAGCGGCTTTGCAACGATCGCGTTCACGGCGCCTGCTTCGGATGGCGGTTCGCCGATCACGAGTTACACCGCGACCTGCAATCCCGGAGGTGTGACTGGATCGAATGCCGGGTCGCCCATCAATGTCAGCAACCTCACCAACGGCACCACATACACGTGCTCGGTTACCGCCACGAATGCAGTCGGCACCAGCGCTCCGTCAGCGAGCGTCAGTGTCACCCCGCGCACGCTTTCCTTCCCCCCCGAAAGCGTCGGCGCGACGCCGGGCAACGGACAGGTGATCGTTCGCTTCGAACCAGAAGTCAACAACGGCGGCTCGCCTGTCACCAGTTATACCGCCACCTGCAACCCGGGTGCTGCGACCTCGAGCGGGCCGGCGTCGCCGCTAACCGTGACCGGGCTTGCCAACGGTACGACCCATAGTTGTTCGGTCACCGCCACCAACGCCGCCGGTACCAGCGGTCCATCGCGGAGTGACGCTCAGGTGACGCCCAGCGCCACTGCCGCGGCCGGACCCTTTGCGTACATCACCAACTCGAGCGACGACAACGTATCGGTCATCGACCTTCCGACCAATGTCGTGGTTGCGAGTGTCGGAACGGAGATCACGCCGACCTCCGTGGCCGTCAATTCCAGCGGCACCCGCGTCTATGTCGGGCACGAAATCGAAAACAACGTCCGCGTCATCGACACAGCAAGCAACCTGTCGATCGCCACGGTGGTGACTGGCTTCAGCGTCAACGGCGTCGCCGTCAGCCCGTCGGGAGCCCGCATCTTCGCGGCAAACGGCAATGTCGTCTCGGTGATCGACGCCAGCAGCAACACCGTGATCGCGACCGTGGCGGTGGGATCGAATCCGTTCGGAGTGGTGTTCAACCCGGCAGGCACGCGCGCCTACGTGGCCAATCGCGGCAGCCACAACGTCTCGGTGATCGACACCGGCACCAACACCGTGATTGCCACGGTTGCGGTCGGGACAAATCCGGAATACCTCGACGTCAACCCCGCCGGAACGCGGGTCTATGTCGCAAACTTCACCAGCAACAACGTCTCGGTCATCGACACCGCCAGCAATGCCGTAGTTGCCACCGTGACCGTTGGAAGCGGCCCGGAGGGCGTTGCCGTCAACCCCGCCGGCAGTCGCGTCTACGTGGCCAACAGCGTCAGCAACAACTTTTCCGTGATCGACACCTCCAGCAATGCAGTGGTCGCAACCGTTCCGGTGACGGACCGACCGCAGGGCGTCTCGTTCAACGTCGCGGGCACGCGCGCCTATGTGGTGAGTGGGTTCCCCGCCAATCTCGTCTCGGTCATCGACACCTCGAACAACACGGTGCTCACCACCGTGGCGGTGGGAGGAGAGCCCGCCTCCTTCGGAAAATTCATCGCGGCGCCGACCGGCGCGCCGGCGCCTTTTGCCTATATCTCCAACCAGGGCAGCAACAACGTTTCGGTGATCGACGTCGCCAGCAACACGGTGGTCGCAACCGTGCCGGTTGGGACAACTCCACTGGGGGTCGCCGCCAACCCCGGCGGCAGCCGCGCGTATGTGGCGAACTTCGGCAGCAACAGCGTCTCGGTAATCAACACCGCCAGCAACACCGTCGTCGGCACCGTAATGGTGGGGACCGGCCCCTACGGGGTCGCTGTGAACTCCGCTGGTACCCGTGTCTATGTGACCAACGAAACGAGTAGCAACGTCTCGGTGATCGACACTGCCAGCAACACGGTGGTCGCCACCGTGGCGGTGGGAACGCCTCCGCGAGGTATCGCCATCAACCCCGCCGGCACTCGGGTCTATGTTGCAAGATCCAGCAGCAACATCCTCTCGGTGATCGACACCGCCAGCAACACCGTGGTCGCCAACGTCGGAACCGGTGCCTTGCCCACCGGTGTAGCCGTTAATGCCGCCGGTACCCGCGCCTATGTGACGAACCAGCAAAACAACAACGTTTCAGTGCTCGACACGAGCAGCAACACGGTGATCGCTACCATCCCCGTGGGAGGGGACCCCACAGGTATCTCCGTCAGCGCCGTTGGCAACCGTGCTTACGTGGCGAACTTCGGCGTCAACACCGTTTCGGTGATCGACACAGCCGCGAATTCGGTAGTCGCTACGGTGACGGTGGGGACTCTCCCGGCGGGGGTCAGCGTCAACCCCGCCGGCACGCGTGTCTATGTGACGAACTTCAGCAGCAGCAATGTTTCGGTGATCGACACCGTCAACAACACCGTGGTGGCGACGGTGGCTGTGGGAAACAGCCCCTTCGGGTTAGGCGCTTTCCTCGGCGGCGGCGGTGGGGCTGGCTTGACCGCGCCGGGTGCGCCCACCATCGGCAGCGCCACGCCCGGCAACGGCCAGGCGACGATCAGCTTCACGCCGCCTGCTTCCAACGGCGGATCACCCATCACCGGCTACACCGCGACCTGCAATGCGGGTGGCTTCAGCGCGGGCGGCGCGGCGTCGCCGCTGACGGTCACGGGCCTTGCCAACGGCACCACGTACTCGTGCTCGGTGACTGCGACCAACGCCGTGGGTACCAGTGCCGCCTCGGGCAGCGTCAGCGTGACGCCGAGCGCGCCGCTCGCCGGGCCCTTCGCCTATATCACCAACCAGGCCAACAACAACGTTTCGGTGATCGACACCACAACCAACTCCGTGGTCGCAACCGTGTCGGTGGGTACCAGCCCGTTCGGGGTCGCAGTCAACGTCGCCGCAACCAGGGTCTACGTCGGAAACGTCAATTCCGACAATGTTTCGGTCATCGACACCGCGACCAACACCGTGGTCGCAACGGTGGCTGTAGGAGACGGTCCTTCCGGTGTTGCGGTCAATCCAGCCGGCACGCGCGCTTACGTGGCGAATTTCAACAGCGCCAGCGTTTCGGTCATCGACACGGCAAACAACACAGTGATTGCCACCGTCGCGGTGGGAACCGCGCCCGAGGGCATTGCCGTCGATCCTGCCGGCACCCGCGTATACGTGTCGAACCTCGGCAGCGACAACTTTTCGGTGATCGACACCGCGAGCAACAGCGTGATCGCGACGCTTCCGGTGGGATTCGTGCCTGAGGGCGTCGCCGTCAACCCCGCGGGCGCACGTGTCTATGTCGCGAATTACGCGAACAACAACATTTCCGTAATCAACACCGAAACCAACTCCGTGCTGGGCACCATCGCGGTCGGCGCCGGCCCGATCGGTGTGGCGTTGAACCCGACGGGCACTCGCCTCTACGTGGTAAACGAGACTGGCAATTCCGTTACGGTGATTGACGCGTCGACCAATGCCGTCATAGCAACGGTGGCGGTGGGCACCAGTCCTTATGGAGTGGCCGTCAACCCGTCCGGCACGCGTGCCTACGTCGCGAATCGCGGCAGCGGCAACGTCTCGGTCATCGACACCTCGAACAACACCGTGGTGGGCACTGTCGCGGTCGGCCTCAACCCCGGCGCATTCGGCGTTTTCATTCGCCGTGGTCCGGGTCCCACCGTTCCGAGTGCGCCCACCATCGGCAGTGCCACGCCAGGCAATGGCTTTGCGACCATCAACTTCACGGCGTCGGCTTCGGATGGAGGATCGCCGATCACGGGATACAGCGCGACCTGCAATCCCGGAAGCGTAAGTGGATCGGCTGCCGGTTCGCCCATCAGTGTCAGCGGACTCACCAACGGCACCACGTACTCGTGCTCGGTGACCGCCACCAATGCCGTCGGCACGAGCGCCCCCTCTGCAAGCGTCAGCGTGACGCCGAACGCCCCGGTAGGGCCGTTTGCATACATCACCAATCAGAACAGCAACGATGTTTCGGTGATCGATACCGCGACCAACACCGTGGTCGCGACCATCGCGGTGGGAAGTGAGCCCTTCGGTGTGGCAGTCAACTCCGCGGCCACGCGTGCATACGTGACCAATTTCATCAGCAGCAGTGTCTCGATAATCGACACCGGGAATTTCACTGTCGTGGACACCGTGGCGGTGGGCACCAACCCCCTGGGTGCCGCGGTCAACCCTGCGGGCACGCGTGTGTACGTGACGAACCAGACCAGCAGCAGCGTTTCGGTGATCGATACCGCCAGCAATACTGTCGTCGCCACCGTGGCAGTGGGTGGCTCACCGCACGGCGTCACATTCAATCCGGCCGGCACGCGCGCGTACGTGGGCAATGCACTCAGCGACACGGTGTCGGTGATCGATACCGCCAGCAATGGGGTCGTGGCGACCGTAACCGTCGATAGCCTCCCGTACGGAGTTGCGGTCAACGCTGCCGGAACCCGCGTGTACGTCGCCAACG
>JBKJND010000440.1:0-3014 GCA_046596095.1 Ahniellaceae bacterium
GGTGCGGTACGCGATCGATTACTCGCTCGGGGCGGCGGCGATCGCGACTACGTAGTCGTGGGCGCGACGCCCAACCGCATGCTCGCGCTCGGCTTCAGGCCCGTCGGACGCGATTTCCCCGTGTTCCTGCATCCCGAGACACACGAGGAGTACGCGCTCGCGCGCACCGAACGCAAGAGTGGCCGCGGCTATCAGGGGTTCACTGTGTGCGCCGACCCATCGGTGACTCTGGAAGATGACCTTGCGCGGCGTGATCTCACCATCAACGCCATTGCCGCCCGCGATGACGGCAGCCTGATCGATCCTTACGGCGGCGTTCGCGATCTCGAAGCACGCGTGCTGCGCCATGTCTCGCCGGCGTTCGCCGAGGATCCGGTGCGCGTGCTGCGCATCGCGCGTTTTGCTGCCCGGTTTTCGCCACTCGGTTTCACCATCGCGCCGGAGACACTGGCCTTGATGCGCGACATGGTCGAGTTGGGCGAGGTCGACCATCTCGTCGCCGAACGTGTGTGGGCCGAACTCAAGCGCGCGCTGGCGGAACCGGCGCCGCAGGCGTTCGTTACGACCCTGCGCTCGTGTGGGGCACTGGCGCGGTTGCTGCCTGAGGTCGATGCGCTGTACGGCGTGCCGCAACGCGCGGAATTCCATCCAGAGGTCGATACCGGCGTGCACCTCGAACTCGTGCTTGCGCAAGTCGCGCGGCTCGCGCCCGGCGATGCACTCGCTGCGTATTGCGCGCTGACCCATGATCTCGGCAAGGGCATCACCGAAACCGCATTGCTGCCGAAGCATTACGGTCACGACGCGGCGGGTGTGCCGCTGGTCGATGCGGTGTCGGCGCGACTCAAGGTGCCGACGGATTTTGCGCGCGCCGCGAGACTCGTCTGCCGCTGGCATCTGCTCGCGCATACAGCGCTTGTGTTGCGGCCGCTCAAAGTGCTTGCGCTGTTCGATCGGCTCGATGCGTTCCGGCGACCGACCACACTCGATGTTTTCCTCGTGGCCTGCGAGGCGGATCAGCGCGGGCGTCTTGGCCTCTCGGAGCGTCCCTATCCGCAAGCCGATTTTCTGCGCGCGGCATTCGCGGCCGCACGCGCGATCAGCGTCCGCGATCTCGCGCTCCCCGAATCCGCCGATGGCGAACTCATCGCCAAAGCCCTGCGCCGCGCCCGCACTCGCGCCATCGCCACCGTCCCCAGGCCCGATATTGCCCCGATCTAGTCGTTTCTCTGTGCGCTCGCGAGTTCCTGTAGTGCCGAGCTTGCTCGGCTGCGCCGTACGAAGTCTCCGTGCCATACGAAGCAGCGGAGCAAGCTCGACAACAGCGGGTCAGACATGCCACCGCAGGCGGCGTTCGAGATTCGCAAGCGTATTGCGCAACGGCGTGAACACGAGTGCGCTACCGAGCAGGACGCCAAGCGTGTTCGCGAACGCATCGCGCGGGTCGGCCAGACGCGTGGTCGTAAGCGCGCCCTGCGCAAACTCGAGTGCGATGCCCAGCGCGATTAGCGCCATCAGGCTCAGCACCAACGCGCGACGTGTTGCGAACAGCTGCACCGCCCAGGCCGCGAGCACGCCGTATGCCAGCAAGTGGCCGAGCTTGTCGGAGAGCGGCGGCGTCACCGGCAAGTCCGGCGGCGCAATCAGCGATAACACAATGCATAGCAACCAGCCGAACGCCCAGACCGACAGCCACGCGCGCGAATAACGCAACGGCCGCAGATGAGCGGTGACGGGCCTCGTCACAAACTTGCGCTGCGATCGATGGCCGCGAACGGCAACGTAGTGCGATCAATGCCGCGCGCAAATGCGGCGACGGCGAAACGCTCGCCCATCTCGCCCGGCAGCATCAGCCGCTTGACCTGCTGTGAGAACGTGTACTGCGCAGCCGCATCTGCGGGCCTCTCCTCATCCATCACTTCGGCGAGACCGCACGCGAGCAGGAATTGCGCCTGCGTTGAATACGACACAAGATCGAGCCCGATCGCGAGACACGCTTCTGCGAGCGCAGTGAAATCGACGAACGCGGTCAAGTCCTGAAGCCCGACCCAGTGCAGCGGATCGGCGTGCGCGTGATGCCGGTAGTGGCAGATCAGCGTGCCGTCGCGGCGCTCGGGAGCGTAGTACGCGGCACGCGGATATCCGTAGTCCACGAACAAGGCCAAACCTTGCTGCAGCGTTCCGATCACCGCATCGATCCATGCCGGCAACTGCGGCAGCACCTCGGAGCGATAACCGCTTGGCAGCTCTCGCGCCAATCGTCGCTCGACGTGCGCGACCGCCGCGGCCAGCCACGCCTCGGCCGGCCGGTCGATTACCTTGAAGCCGCCGTTCGCGTCGAAGTCCACATGCTCGGACCACACTTCGCCGTTGCGCTTGACGAAACGAAACGTAGGCAGCGCATCGATCACTTCGTTGGCGAAGGCAATTCCGCGCCACGGCTCTTCCAGCGGTCGATCGAGCCATTCCACGCGCGCCGCGAGCGACTCGGGCAGATCCGCTGCGACGCGTTGCTGCTGCATCTGGCGCAATGTCGCGCTCGGTTCCAGCAACAAATAGCGCGAAGGCACTCGATCCAGGGCCGCCAGCGCCAGCATGAGGTCGACACAGAGCGCGCCGCTGCCGCCACCAAGTTCGAACACAATCGCGTTATCGACGCCGATCGCCTCAATGACCGGCGCGCAGGCACGCGCCACGCACCGCGCGAACACGTTGCCGAGTTCCGGCGCGGTGACGAAATCCCCATCCGCGCCAAACTTCGTGCAGCCGGCGCTGTAATAGCCGAGACCTGGCGCGTACAGCGCCAGCTCCATAAAACGTGCGAATTCCATCGGCCCGTTGATCTCGATCTCGGCGCGGATCGCTTGCGCCAGTCGAGCGCTGTGCGCGAGTTCTTCCGGACTGGGTTCGGGGAGGCCCGAACGCTGCGTTAGAGTGCCGGGCACTGTCCTCTTCGCTGCGATCCGCGCGGCGGCGGCAATGACCGGAGCATAGCCGATGGCCCAATCCCAACG
>JBKJND010000459.1:0-6568 GCA_046596095.1 Ahniellaceae bacterium
GTTGCCGCAGCACAACGCTTCCAGACACCGTTCGTGGTCGGCGAAACCGCCACGCTCGAGATCGACGTGCCCACCGCGCTGGCGCGCCATGTCAGTTTTGCACTCGATCGCGTGGCGCCCGCGCATCGCGATATTTTTTCCAGCGGCGGCGGCCTCGCCAAGTCCGGCAGCTGCAATGTTGACGTGCAGTGCCCGCAAGGCGTGCCGTACCCCGACCAGATCAACTCGGTGGCACGCTATTCCTTCAGCGGGTTCCTGTGCACCGGCGCGTTGATCAATAACGTCGCCGCAGATCGCGCTCCGTATTTTCTGACCGCCAATCACTGCGTGGCTTCGCAAACCGATGCGTCGTCGATGGTGTTTTACTGGAAGTATGAAAATCCCGGTTGTCGCGCACCCGGCAGTGGTGCTTCCGGCACGCCCATTCCGCTTGCCGGCAACAGCATTGCGCAAACGGGGGGCGCTGATTTGCGTGCCACCGAAGACGATTCGGATTTCACGCTGGTGCGTTTGCGAACTGCGGTGCCGACCACCGCAAACGGGTTTCTCGCGGGCTGGGACCGGCGCAACACTGCGCCGCTTTCCGCATTCACCATCCATCATCCACAAGGTCACGAGAAGCGCATCAGCTTCGACAATGGGCCGCTGCAGATATTCGATCAGGCAGCCCCGGGTCTTCCGTTTGGCAACAGTTTTCTGCGCGTCGTCAACTATGAACTAGGCACCACCGAGGGTGGTTCGTCGGGCGGTCCGTTGTTCAACCCGGAACGCCGCATCGCCGGCCAGCTGGCGGGTGGCGCTGCGCTCTGCAGCATGCCCGACGGAGACGATTATTTCGGACGGTTATTCACCTCGTTCACGCGTGGCGTCACCGCCGCGACGCGCCTCAGCGACTGGCTCGATCCCGCCAACACGGGCGTGCAAACGCTCGACGGGGTTAGTCTTGCCGGCGGCGGATGCACGCCACCTGCAGCCGTATTGAGCGCGCCCGCCACAGCGCGCGCCGGTGTTCCGGTGAACATCTCGCTGACGTTGCCTGCGGGCACGTACCGCGTGGAATGGGACATCGACGGCGACGGCAGCGTTGATCGCGTCAATGCCACGGCCACTGGCACAGTCGTTCTGCCGGCGGTGTATCCCACCGAAGCGAGCGTCACGTTGATGGTGCGCGTCATCGCCAGCGGCGGGTGCACCACTGCGCTGCAGCGCGCACTCATCGTCGACGGGCCGCGCGTTGCGGCGGTGCCTTTCAGTTCCCCGCAACAACTGTGCGGCGATGGCGACGCAGCCGTCGAGCCCGGCGAGCGCTGGCGCGTGGCCGTCAGCTTCCGCAATGACGGCGCCAAGGGTCTGACCGATGCGCACGGCGTGTTTGCGCCGGTGGACCCGGCCAGCATCCGCCTGGAGACGCCGGCGCTGGCGATCGCATCGCTCGGAGCGAACGGCGCTGCCATCGCGGGACTCATGGACTTCGCGATTCCCACCACCGCCACGTGCGGCAGCGTGGCGGCCATCCGCTACCTCGGTACGCTCGACCGCACCGCGTGGTCGATTCAGCAGGAATCGACTCCCTTCAGCATCACGCTGGGCGGCGGCGGTCCCTGCAACGTCATCACCGCGTGCCCCGCGCAGATTGTGCCGATCGTGCCAAGTGTTGGCCTGTTCGGCAATCTGGAGCGCTTCGGCAACGGTATCGGCACGGTCGTGACCGACAATCCAGACCCGGCGCCGCCGGTATTGTTCGGGGCGTGGTTTACTGGAACCAGGGCGCGCACGCCGATCTGGTACACCGTGCAAGGCTTTCTGGTCGACAACCGCTCCGACGTCGAATTCCGGCAATTCCGCCGCACCAGCGAGAATCCCTTCACGGTCGCGCCCACGGTCGTCGGTACGGGCCAGGTCACGTATCTCGGCCCCAACGACTATCTGCTCCGGTTCAATGTCAACGGCCAATCGGGACTGGAGCGGCAGACGCTCGAGCTGCCGGACACCACCGTTGCGCCCGACCACACGGGTGTCTGGCACTTTCCGCCGGAGTCGGGCTCGGGATATGTTGTCGACACGCATCGCAACGCTGGCGTGCCCGAGGAGCTGGTGATCACTTTTATCTACGGCACCGACAACGAGCCACGCTGGACGTTTGGCTCCAAGGCCATCGCACAATCGGGCCCGATTACGGAAGACTATTTCGAAGTGCACTGCCCGAGTTGTCCGTCGCTGGTCGATTTTCTCGAGACACGCGTGTTTGCCGGCAACCTGTCGCCCATTTTCAGTAACCGCACCACCGGCACCTTGTCGACCAACCTGTTTTCGTCGGCGCCGGTTTCGCTGCTGTGGGTACGCAACAATATTCCGATTGAAATGATTTCCACTCCGCGCCCTTGACGGCGCGTTTCCAGTAGGAGAGTTCTGCGTATGCCCGACCGCCGTCAGTGCATTTTGTTGCGCCATGGTCACGCTGAGCCCGCGGTTCCGGGCCAGCCGGATCTTGATCGTCCACTGACCCGCGATGGCGAACTTGAAGCAAGCGCCGCCGGCCGTTGGCTCGCGTCGCACGCCTTCAAGCCCGCGCGCGTGCTGACCTCGCCAGCCACGCGCGCCGACGCCACCGCCCGCGCCGCGTGCGCGGAGCTTGGCGACACCGGCATGGAGATCGGCATAGAAAGCGATGCCGCGATATATGAGGCGACGCCCGGCGCCTTGTTCGACGTGATTGAACGGCATCAGGACGCCGGTCCCCTGCTGGTGGTCGGGCACAACCCGGGCATGGAACAACTGCTTGGCCTGCTCACCGACGGCCGCACCGAAGACGTGCGCGGCATGCCGACCGCCGGCATCGCGTGGCTCGACTGGCCGGAGGGTGCACCACTCGAGCCGGGCGCCGCGCGTCTGCGCGCGTTCTGGTCGCCTTGAAGGAAGTGCCTGCAACCGGCGCGATGCGCACCAGCAAAGCCGGTCGCGAACGATCGTGATCGGCAGTCTGTTGGTTGCGGGCATGCTCGCGTCCGCAGCCAGCGCGCACTGTCTGGACGCGGACTCTTCCAGAGTGTTCGACTTCGACCAGGCCGGGGCCGCAGCCGGCTTCCGTGTGCGCGCTGGAGGTTTGCCTTTGAGTGGGACCTTCCAGCGACTGCGTGGAAGCTTGCGGATCGCCGACGCGCGGGCCTGCTTGCGCACCGAGCTCGACGCGACCTCCGTGGTCATGGGCACCGAAACGTTTGGCGCGTGGGCGCGCTCGGCCGAATTTTTCGACGCCGCCAGGCATCCGCAACTCGAATTCCGCTCACAGCCGTTCGATGTGGGTGCGTTGCTGCGCGGCGACGACATCGACGGCACGCTGACCCTGCGCGGCACGACGCGCCGCCAACGATTGCGTGCCGAGCCCGCGCGCTGCGCGGCGGCGCCAAGCGCGATCTGCAAGCTGCGGCTGCGCGGTGCAATGTCGCGCGGCGCGTTCGGCATGCGCGCGCGCCGGCCTTTCGTCAGCGATCGCGTGGATCTTGAACTGCGCTTTGAAGCGCCACGCGACGAACTGACTCGGCCCGCGTCCGATGCCACGCCGCTTCGCTGACGCACGCCGCGTCGCGCTGGCGCTGTGCGCATTGGCGCTCGGCGGCTGTGCGACCGTGGCAGCGCCGGACCTTGCACGCGCGGCGCGTGTGATCGATGCGCAGCGCAGTCACGCACTCACCTGCGCGCGCGCCGATCACTGCGCCATGCCATCGGCCTTGCTGGGGGCCGCGAGCGGCCGGGGCAATCGCGTGGCGTTGATCGAGAACGGTCCCGACGCGCTGGCCGCGCGCGTACATCTCGCGCGCGCTGCGAGACACTCGATCGATATCCAGACCTTCATTTTTGCCGACGACGACGCGGGGCGCCTCGTTGTCGCGGAGCTGGTAGAAGCGGCGCGGCGCGGCGTGCGCGTGCGCGTGTTGTCCGATCAACTCAATTCGCTCGACAACATCCGCGTGCTCGCCGATCTCGCGCGTGTGCACGCGAACCTCTCGTTCAAGGTATACAACCCGACGTTCCGCGAGGCCCGCACCGAGCCGCTGGAGTTTGTTGCGGGCGTGCTGTGCTGCTTTTATCGTTTCAATCAGCGCATGCACAACAAGCTCTGGATTGTCGACGGTGTGGCTGGCATCACCGGCGGCCGCAACATCGAGAACACGTACTTCGGGTGGGGCGAGACGTTCAACTTCGACGATCGCGACGCACTGACGCTGGGGCCTGTCGGCGCCGATATGCAGCGCTCGTTCGACGCGTTCTGGGCGCACCCGGCATCGGTCGATGTCGCCGAGCTCAACGATGTGGCGGCTCGCATCCTCGCCGAAGCGGATGGGCTCGCCGAGCCGGTCGCGGCCGAACAGCTGCGTTACGTCGACGGACAGCGCGTGGGTATGCTCACCGCACGCGCGCAGGACGCCGACTGGATCGCGCGCACGTTCGTCGACACCGCGCAGCCGGTGGTGGAAGCAAGCTATTTCAGCGACTCGCCGGCGAAGCATGCGCGCGGTCGCAAGCGCGATCCCTCGGGCGTCAGTCGCGATATCTCGCGGCGCATCGGGCTTCTGATCGAAGGCGCGGAGCGCGAAGTGCTGCTGCAGACACCCTACCTGCTGATCTCGGGCAAGGCCGAAAAGGTTTTCCAGCGTCTGCGCCGGCGCGCGCCGGCGGTGCAGGTGATCGCCTCGACCAACAGTCTCGCCGCCACCGATTCGTTCGTGGTTTATGCGGTTTCCTACAAGCATCGGCGCAAGTACCTGCGGCGTCTCGGGTTTGAGATCTACGAGTACAAACCCACCGTGGGCATGCGGCTCGATTCCGACAGTCCCTACCTGCCCGATGCCGGAATCGACTGGCCGAGCCGGGGCGAGTTTCGTGCCCGCCGCGAACCGTTGCCCGTTGATTTCGATGGGCCGCGTCGAACGCTGCACTCGAAGTCGCTGGTGATCGACGAGAAAATCGGCTTGATCGGAACCCACAACTTCGATCCGCGCTCGTCCGATCTCAACACCGAATCGGGACTTATCGTCAGCGATGCTGCCTTCGCGCGGCGGCTGGCCGCCAGCATCCGCACCTCGATCGAGCCGCAGAATTCCTGGGTCGTGGCGAGGCGGAAACCGACGGCGGGCGTGGACGAAGTCAACGACGCAATCGGCGGACTGTCGGCCTCTCTGCCCTTGTTCGACCTGTGGCCGTTCCGCTACGCCACCAGCTTCGAACTCAAGCGGGGCTGTGCGCCGCTGCCGCCGCACGCTGCGGGATTCTACGATTGTTACGTCTCGGTCGGCGACTTTCCGGCCGTCAAAGTGCCGCTGCGCACTTTGTATACGCGGTTCGTGGTCGCCTTCGGGGTGGGCTTGACGCCGATTCTTTAGGCCGGGGCTGTGGGAGAATCGCGGTCCAACGTTCAACGTTCAACATTCAACGCTCAGCGCGACGCAGACCCAGGGGACGCCATGACCATCAGCATCACGATCGAACTCACCGACAGCGATGTCGATCACTTCCAGAAGGCGCTGGTGCGGGCGCGCGATCTGTCAAACAACAAGACCGCCGAGGAAATCACCGGGGCCGCGCGCACGCTGCTGGTCGTGGCGACCCAGACCGAGGTGCCGGACTTCATCGCGGAGCGGCTAGCCAAACTGGAATCGCTGATCGCGATGGTGCACGACGTAGGCTGGGCGCTGCCGGAAGCCGATCGTTCGCGCGTGTTGACGGCGCTCATGTACTTCGCCGATCCGGCCGATGTCATTCCCGATTCGGTACCGGTGGTGGGTTATCTCGACGACGCGATCATGATCGAACTCTGCGTGCGCGAGCTCAAGCACGAGGTCGAGGCCTACGAGGATTTCAACGATTTCCGCAAGCACGAAGCGGAAGGTCGCGGCATGGATCCGGCCACGCTCGGCCGCGCCGACTGGCTCGAAGGCCGCCGACTTGAACTCATGGAGCGCATGCGTCGGCGTCGCGACCGCGACGGCTACGCCTCGCGCACCGGCGGCACCGGGTTGTTTAGATTCGGGTGACACCCGCCGCAGCGGCGCCCATGCGTTGCCGTTGTTTTCTCTTGCTGTGCTTTGGCCGTGCTTTTTGCCACGTCCGAAGCGCATGACTGCTGCTGGCTCCAGCGCAGCGCAGGGATGCGCGGTGATGTTGCGCGCTTTGCGCCCCATGAGTGAGCCGAGCATCGCAGCAAGTGACCGGGAATTGATGCGCAGGATGTTTGAGCACAGGAAGTGCGAGTTCTGCCCACCCCGGCCACTTGCGAGAAGCGCAGGGCACCGGAATCGCCGGGAGCGATTCCGGCGAACGTTCGGGGCGCTATGGTTTTGGTGACTTTTGACGAAACAAAAGTTACTCGCTCGCCGCAGGCGAGTGAAACGCTGTTGCTGTTGCGATGGCGAACTTCAGTACCAAGGCGCTGATTCAAAAGAGAAAAGAGGGACAAAAACCGGGGAAACGTCAGGAGCCGGACTATGTCCGGCTGCTTTCGCTGGACGCAACCATCGAACAGCAGCCGGACATAGTCCGGCTCCTGACGTTTCCCCGGTTTTTGTCCCTC
>JBKJND010000470.1:0-6143 GCA_046596095.1 Ahniellaceae bacterium
ACACATCATGCCAATCAGGTAACAAGACATAAATATCTACTACAATCAATATTATATGATTCATATCTACATTTTACATTAGGTAAATCCAGGCATGAACGGTAAAGATCGGGCGACGAACGCGTCGTGGGTCTCAGCGACAAAACTCCCTGGCGCTGCGTTTTCGGATGACGGATGGCGCCTGCGCCCCGCGCTCACGCGGCATTCGGTTGGGCATGGTTACGCTTGACGTCACTTATCGTCGGAGGAAGCAGCATGGGACTGGCAATCGAGGAGGGCGCAACTTGCTTCAAGACGAACGTGGACGGCCACGAGGCGCACGTTGATTTCGAACGCACGCAAGGAACGATGGTCATCACGCATACGTCTGTGCCAGCAGCGATTGGCGGGCGCGGTGTTGCGGCCGAACTGATCAAGGCTGTGTTCGACGCCGCTCGACGCGATGGGCTGATGGTTTCGCCAGTGTGCTCTTATGCAGCCGTGTGGTTGCAAAAGCACCCGGCCTACGCCGACTTGCTGCGGTAAGGCGACGCAGGTGACGCGGGGACGGAGCTGATTAATCGCGTCGCGTTTAATCAGCTCCGTCCCCTGGCCAATCGAGGTGGCCCTCGATGACGATGTGCGAGCGGCCGCCCACCCAGACGCCATTTTCGTGATCGAACGCCACGTCTATCAATGCGTCGCAGCCGATTTCGCGACCTTGGCTGACACGATAGCCATGGCTGAGCGCGGAATTCGGCTCGCGCTCTGCGATCAGCGCGGCAATCAGCCCGTTTGCGGCGCCTGAGGCAGGATCTTCGACGATGCCCACCGCTGCGGGAAATGCACGAACCGCGAGCTGATAGTCCGGACGGTCCGTACGCGCGAATGCGCAGAGCCCGAGCGCCCCGGTGGACTGCGCCAGCGCCAAAATCGCAGGATGATCCGGTTGCCACGCGCGCAGCTCCGATTCGTCCGAGACCTCCGTAATCCACCAGCTGCGTCCGCCTTCCACCAACGTGGGTTCGATGGCGCCTCTATAAGCGCCTGCGCACGCGGCAATCAGCAAGCCGCCGCACGCTGGAGGAGTGGGCAGCAAGCGCGCCGTCGGCGCCCGCACAGAAAGTCCGTGCTCGACACCTTGTGAATGCACTCGTATGGGAAGCAGCCCGGCTGCGCATTCCTGGACGAGTGTCGCGGCTGCAGATGCGATGCCCGTCTTGATCGCCACGTGCGCGCTTCCAATGGTGGGGTGACCTGCGAACGCAATCTCTCGGGTGGGGGTGAAGATACGCAGACGCCAGACCGCGCCGGGCTGCGTGGGCGGGAGCAGGAATGTGGTTTCGACCAGGTTGGTCCAGCGCGCAAGGGCTTGCATCGTGGCGCCTGGCCACGCCTGCGCGCCGACGACTACACCCAGCGGATTGCCGGTGCCCGGTCGCGCACCAAATACATCGACCTGAAAAAATCGCGGCTTGTTCATGGATTCGCGCTGACGGCGGGCGCGCATCATCGCAAAAACGAGCTGCTTCGTTCATGCAATCTTGCGGGTGCCTCTCGTATTGTGTCGTCTATCGCCCGTCGATCCGATGCGGCATTCACTTGGCCCAGGAGAGCTCCATGAAAGTAGACACCGTGATGACCGCTTGCCCCACGTTCGCCACTGTAGAGACGTCGTTGCGCGAAGTCGCGCAAATGATGGTGGATCAGGATTGTGGGCAGATTCCCGTGCTTGGCGGGGCCAACGGAAGGAAGCCGGTGGGCGTCGTCACCGATCGCGACATCGTCGTGCGCGCCGTTGCCAAGGGCCGGAATCCCGCCGAGCTCAAGGCGGGCGACTGCATGACCACACCGTGCGTGACGGTCAAGCCGGACGACAGCCTGAACGAGTGTTGCGACGCGATGGAGCGTGAACAGATCCGCCGCGTGCTGGTGGTCGACAACGACGGCAACCTGTGCGGCATCGTTGCACAGGCAGACGTTGCCCGTTCCGCGCAAACGAGCAAGACTGCGGAAGTCGTGAAGAACATTTCAGCGCCTTCCGAATCCGTCTGAGCGGAGTGTTGGCCTCGCTGCCGTTTTCTTCTTTCACGTTGAGAAGGGAACAGGTGGCTCCGCGCGTCAAAAATAGAGAGCCGCCTGTATGCAGTTGAGCGCCACGATTATCGTCATCGCGGTCACCGTCGCGGTGTCGCTGCTCGCCATGAACAACGAACGTCTGCTCGATCGGCTAATCTTCTGGCCGCCAGCGGTTTCGCGCGGTGGCGAGTACCAGCGGCTCGTTACCTACGGATTCATCCACGCCGACGGCGCGCATCTGCTGTTCAACATGATCACGTTGTATTTTTTCGGGAGTGCAGTCGAGAGCTTGATCGCTGCGAAGCTTGGCCCTTTTGGCTTTTATATTTTCTATCTGTGCGCGCTGATCGTCTCGATCCTGCCGAGTTATTTCAAACATCGTGAAGACTCGCGCTACCGCAGCCTCGGCGCTTCGGGTGCGGTGTCGGCGGTGCTGTTCGCTTTCATTCTGTTGCAGCCGTGGGCCATGATTTTCGTATTCTTCATTCCCATGCCGGCGATCCTTTACGCCGTGATCTATGTGGCCTACACGCTCTGGGCCGATCGTCAGGGCCGCGATTCGATCAATCACAGCGCGCACCTCTGGGGCGGCGCGTTTGGCGTGGCGGCGCTGCTGGTGATCGAGCCTTCGGTCCTGAGTCACTTTCTGCGCCAACTCGGTAATCCGCAGTTCGGCTAGTGTTCGCGATCCGCGAAGGTTCCCGGCGCAAAGAACGCATCCAACCATCCCCACAGGTACCAACCTGCGGGATCACGCTCGAGCAGCCGATCCAGATGCGTGGCCAGTTCCTGCATAACCTCCTGCAACGGCCGATCCGATACCGCGATGGGTTCGCTCACCTCTAGCACGCGTTCGCGCGCATCCTGGGAAAGTCCGACCGAGAACACGACCAGCGGCACCTGCGCCTTGGCCGCGAGTTCGATCAAGCCATGCGTGAAATGCGTGGGTCGGCCGAGCAGCGTCACAGGACTCAGGCTATGCGTTTCGGTGGGCGGAACGTCGACTGCGCCCAGTACGACTTGTCCCGACGCGAGGGCGGCGCCTATTTGTTTGCGCGCTCCTCCCCAGAAAATGACCGGCCCACGACCGGCGCGCTCTGCAACGGCGTACCGCCACTCGCCGTAGCGGCGCAAGAATGGACGAGTCCGCAAGGCGTCGCGATCTACCGGGCGGCCGACCAGACGTGCAGGACGACCATGCTCGGCCATCGCGTGGGGACCCCATAGTCCAGTTCCAAAGTGGAAGAAAACTGCGACGAAATTGGAGTCCTTGGGAAAATCGCCGACGCGCCGCAGATACCGACGCATCCAGCGTGAACCACGCATCTGCGCCAGGGCGGCGTCGCCCGTTTCAAGCAGAAAATACAGGCGATGCCGCCAGGCCAGCGCCCGCGCGCTCCGCTCGTCAAGGACGCGCGTGCGGCGGATGCCTTCGAGCATCATGGCCACGCGTGTCGAAAACAGCGGCAAGTGGGCCATCAGCCGGTAGGTGGCGAATGCAATCCGCCACGGCAACGCGAACGCCACCAGCGGCACGGCAAAACCGTGCAGCAGATCCAGCAAATTGCGGCGCACCGGCCAGTTGCGAAACATCATGCGAGCGCCGGCATGCGTTCCGGTTTCACGCGTGATTTCATCAAGCCGATGAGTTTGCCGCGGTCGTACCTGCCGCTCCCGCTGCCGCTGGCGCTGGCGGCGGCGCATCATCGGTGGCAGGTGCATCGGGTTTGGCGGACTCGGACAGACCGCGGCGCTTGAGGAGCGGCGCGATTTGCGGTTCGCGACCGCGGAATGCGCGGAACAGCTGCAGGGCGTCGGCGCTGCCGCCACGCGAGAGCAGGGTCTTGCGGAAATGCTCGCCGTTGGCGCGCGTCAATCCACCGTTTTCCTTGAACCATTCGACGCTGTCGGCGTCGAGCACTTCGCTCCAGATATACGAGTAGTAACCGGCCGAGTAACCACCTGCGAAGACGTGCGAGAAGTACGTAGTGCGATAGCGTGGCGGGACCGGCGCGAAGTCGACGCCGGCATCGGCGAGCGCGCGGGCTTCAAACGCGAGTACGCCGTCGGCAGCGGGAACGTCGCCGGCTGCAATCTGGTGCCAGCGCTGGTCGAGCAGAGTCGCGGCCAGATACTCGGTGGTGGCGAACCCCTGGTTGAACTGTTCGCTCGCGATTACCTTGTCGAGCAAAGTCTGCGGCATCGGGGCGCCGGTCTCGTGATGCTTGGCGTAATTCGCCAGCACCGACGGCCATGTGGCCCACATCTCGTTGACTTGCGATGGGTATTCGACGAAATCGCGCGGCACCGACGTGCCGGAAAAGCGCGGATAGCGTACGTCCGAGAACATGCCGTGCAACGCGTGGCCGAACTCGTGAAACAGGGTCGTGACTTCATCGAACGTCAAGAGCGTCGGTTCGCCTGCAGGCGGCTTCGGAATATTGAGATGGTTCGCCACCACAGGGTGCGTTTTCTCAAGCGCGCTCTGCGAAACATAGGCGTTCATCCAGGCACCGCCACGCTTGGATTCGCGCGCGTACATGTCGGCGAGGAAGAGCGCATACGGTTTGCCGTCGTCGAAGACTTCAAATACACGCACGTCCGGGTGGTAGACGGGAAGATCCTTGCGTTCCTTGAAGGTCAGGCCGTAGAGTTTTTCGGCTGCATGAAATACGCCGTCCTTGAGGACGCGGTCGAGCTCAAGATACGGGCGAAGTTCGGTGGCATCGAAGTCGTAACGTTCGCGGCGCAGTTTTTCCGCATAGAAATCCCAGTCCCAGCCGGCGAGGGCGAAGGATTCTGTTTTGGCTTTGGCGGCCTCTGCGTCGATGATTTTCTGGAGGTCTGCCGCCTCGCGCCGAGCGTTGCCGACCGCTGCCGGCGCAAGTTGCGCAAGCAGCTTGTTGACCGCAGCGGGAGACTTCGCGGTCTGATCCTCGAGCGCATAGGTTGCGTGATTGGCGTATCCCAGCAGTTTCGCGCGCTCTGCGCGAAGCTTCGCGGTGCTGGCGACGATTGCACGGTTGTCGAAGGTGCCGCCGTGCCCCCCGCGCGCCAACGAAGCTTTGAAGATGCGTTCGCGCAAGGCGCGATCGGTCAGGGCATCGAGGGGTGGCTGGCCGGACGTGTTTTGCAGCGCGATGACGTATTTGCCTTCGAGCTTGCGCGTTTTGGCCGCCTCGGCGGCCGCGGCGATCTTGTCGTCGTCCAGGCCCGCAAGCTGTTTGCGGTCCTCGACCACCACCGCTGCGGCGTTCACTTCCTTCAGCACGTTCTGGCCGAAGTCGGTGTTGAGCTTTGCAAGCTCCGCGTTGATCACGCGCAGGCGCGCCTTGTCGGCGTCGTCGAGGCGTGCACCGGCACGCACGAAATCGGTGTGATAGCGCTCGAGCAGATACTTCGATTCCGCGTCGAGATCGAGTTCGTCATGACGCTTGTGGAGACTTTCGACGCGCTTGAACAGATCCGCGTCGAGAAAGATGGCATCGCGATGCGCTGATAGCAGTGGCGCTACGTCGGCCTGGATTTTCTCGCGCGCAGGATTGGTGTCGGCGCCGACGAGATTGAAAAACACGTCGCTCGCGCGGCCGAGCACATCGCCGCTGTTTTCCATCGCGACGATGGTGTTTTCGAAGGTAGGCATGTCCTTGCGCAGCGTGATCGCCTTGATTTCCGCGCGCTGCTCCGCCATGCCGCGCTCGAAGGCAGGCATGAAGTGAGTGTCCTTGATGGCGTCGAAACGCGGGTACTGGTATTGCAGCGAACTCGCTGTAAAGAACGGGTTGTCGACGGCAGACGGCATCTCCTGTTTGTCCGCGTCCTTGTCCACGGCGATCTTCACTGGCTCAATCGCGCACGCAGACATCGAAAGCGCTGCGGCCAGCGCCAGCCAAAGTGAACTCTTCATCGCGTGTCTCCGTCGTCAAGATGTGGAAGGGTAACCTCACCATGCCGCGATCGCGCATGACCCAAGGCACAGAATTTCGTCATTCCCGCGAAAGCGGGAATCCAGTGTCTTGCCCGATGCCTCGTGCCAGGCCACAGGAGAGGCTCTGGATTGCCGCTTGCGCGGGAATGACGAGCAA
>JBKJND010000090.1:0-10650 GCA_046596095.1 Ahniellaceae bacterium
CGTCGAACATCACGTCTTCGCCATCGCGCCAGAAGTAGTTCTCGCCATCTACGGTAATCGAGCAGTCGGGCGAGTTGGGCGTGATCAGCCCAAGGTGATAGCGCAGCGACCCCGCGAACGGATCGCGGTGCGGATTGAGGTACGCGCCCGGCGGCAGGATCGCGAACATCGCGCCCCGCACCGAGGGAATGCCACGCAGCAAGGCAACGGTGCGCGGACACAGGCGCTCGGCGGAAGGCACGGCGTTTCCGTACCAGCTCAGATAAAACCTGCGCCAGCCGGTTTTGAAGAAGGAATTGAAACCCAGATCAAAATTGGCAGCGAGACGTGCGTCAACCGTCTCGGGCGCATTGAGTGCGAGCGCCTCGTCGCGGATCGTTTGCCACTCCTCCCGCAGCACGTCCAGTTCCGGAAAGCGCGTGCGATCGGTCCACGCCCCTGCCGGCACTTTGGAAAACGCGTACGCAAGCACGTTGAAAGGACCGAGCAGGGTGGAGTGATTGAACAACTGTCGGAGGAAACGGAAGCGCTCGCGCCCGCGCAAATGCACGACCAGCGCCGATCCCACTAGCGCTGCCGCCACCACCCATTTGATCCACCAGAGTTCCACGACGCCCGCGCTGCCTTGTTGATTCCACGAAAGCTTGCATTATGAGCGCGCAAGTCTGACGCGGCATTCATTGGTGCGTCGATTGCGAGTTTCCTCGAGACCCAGGAGGTGACCGGAAGTCTATCCTCATGGCGGGTTCTGAGCGCTCGGCTACCAGCTCGCCCGCCGCTGAGGACAGCAACGCTCAGCCAGCCCAGGCCGTCGCGTTGCAGGGCTCAAGCATCGGCGAGGACTCCGTGCGAATTGCCGTCGCCACCATACGCAAACCCTGCTCGGCACGCGTGGAGGACGAACTGCGACTCGATTCGTCGGATCGCATCCGGTAGCGGATGACGATCGCGTTGGCGCCGAGTTTTTCCGCGTTGGCGCGCAGTTCTGCCAGCACCGACGACTCGCTCGCGGTCTCACCCCAGGTCGATACGGTGCCGGCGCCCAGTTGTTGACTTGCGATATCCGTTCGCGACTGACCGTCCGCTGCCTTGACCACGCCCAACGTTTCGTACGCGCAATCGGGATAGCCAGCCAGCACTGCTACGGAAGGTGAAATCCGTTGGTAGGACGGTGCGCAGCCGACCATTCCTGTGCAAGTCGCGAGCCAAGCCAGAGTGCCGGCGACGGCAAGGCGCGCGTCACGACGCGAACGTGATTTGAAAGTCATCGCTCCGAATTGTCCCTTTGTCGTGCGACTTGCACGGCACGCACAGTACTTCAGAACTCGAAGCTGCCGCCCACGCTCAAGGTGTATCCGGACAGGAAATCGTGGCCGAAAAGCCCCTCCACGTCGAAGTACAGCGAACGCCCTCCGGCAAACACCCACGCGATGCCTGCTCCGGCCTCGAGGAAATTGCGGTCGGGTTCGGGAGTTTGAAACAGGATGGGGTTGCGACCTGCGTCGTCGCGCAACTGGATTGCGACGAGGCGACCGTCGTTGTCGAATTCATGGCGCCAGTAGGCGCGCGCGTAGGGCGTGACGACGCCACTCGCCGTGGAGAGAACGAAATCGCCCGACAGTCCTAGTTTGGACTGCGTGGAGCGAATGCTTCGCGCCGGCAGACGCACTGCGAATCCGCCGCCGCCAGTCTCCGTGAAGCTGTCGAAGTCCGTTCGTTCATGGTCGAGGCCCGCATCGAGCCGCAGGTTCCGCTCGCCCGTGAACAGTGCGCGTTCCACGCTGATCGACGCCGACGTGCGATCGCCTTCCGCAGCGCCGAGTGCAGTGCTCATGACCCTGACGTCGCTGTTTCCGGGGATGCCGGGGAAGACGAGGACAAAATCGATTTCGCGGCGGGTGTCGAGGTCCACCCGGCCGTATCCGGCGGAGGCGTAAACCGCCCACGAGTCGCGTGGCCACCATGCAGCGTGCGCAATCAGGCTGGTGGCCCTCTGTTCCTGGGCGCCTGCGGCTGCGTCGAACTCCGTTTCTTCGCGATCGTAGGTCAGCGCCACACCGAGTAGCGCGCGATCCGACACGCGTCGTGCGACGCCGATCAGCGCGTTGAGTCGATCGTTTTCGAAACCCGCCTCGCCGGGACTTGCATCTCGGTCGAGTTTGCCGAACCCGACGCTTGCTTGCAGCGTCCATGTGTCGAAGTCGCTGTAAGCACCGACGGCTGCTTCGGAATCGCCGCTGAGCAGACTGAGTCCTGCGGACCCAGTGGCCGGGCTCGCCAACGCATTCTCGTCGCGTCGGTCGTCGCGCCGCGCCCGCAATCCTCGCGCTCGCGTGCGGCCGCCCAGGGCCGCAATCCGGCCTTGCGCAGGGACGAGATTCAGTCGATTTCCGGCCGCAGTCGCGATGCGACGTGCGCCGGATCCAGGTCCGCCGCCGTTGATCTGCGCGCAGCGACCGGCAAGTTCGCTGCCAGGAGTGGCGGTCGCACACGCCGCCTGAAAGGACGTCCCGAAACCGTCCGCGGGCGTCTGCGCCGCAGCGCGATCCGTCCAGCAGGCCAGAGTCAATGCAACCACAACCACGAAACTGGCCAGCTTTGCATGCATGCGACGGCCCCCCGATCCGATCGAATGGATGTCAGCTTACTCCCGGCAACATCGATTCGCACCGGCGAGGGCCACGTAATCAGGTTCCCGCTAGCGGGCCGTCGGCGTAGGGCGGGGCGCCTTCGTAAGGCACATCGAGCACGATGCTCCAGCCACGCTGGGTCAGCTCGCGCATCGCGATGGGACTTGCCTTGCCGGAAACAAGCAGTGTCTTGCGCACTTTGCGGAAAGCCTGCTGATCGAAGTAGCCGCGCGTGTTCGCGGTCCACAACAGATAATCGACCGGCAGCGGCAACACCCACTCGTTGTCGGCCGTTTCGAGCATGAGTCCCGTACCGACCAGGCGGATCTTGCGATTGCCGCCCGAGTTGGCGTGGAAGTGCTGCATGAGGCGTAAAGCATTGACGATGTAGCGCGTCTCGACCTCGCTCTCGAGCGCGGCGGCAAGCTGCAACACTTCACTACAGCCTTGCGCAGGGCGGAGCTGCTCGATCGCGTCGACCAGTGCGGTCTGTTGAGTAGGCGAGTAGCGGCCGCGATTGACGAAGCGTCGCGCCGGCATGCCGCCGCAGCCGAGATCATCGAGCCGGCGATAGTTGAGTCGTCCGAGTTTGACCGGCTCGAGTTCCCACACGACTTCATTGAGTTTGCGCGTGATCGACAACGCTTCGGACGCGCCCGCAGTGAGTCCGTCGAGCGCGAAACTTACAGTCTTGTCGCCCGCGAATGCGGACCACGCCAGGCGGTCCAGTCGCGTCTTGATCAGGGGATTGCTCGAATAGGGATCGACTCCCAGCCGCTTGGCCCAGTAGCGCCGGGAATCGTCGTAGCCAAGATAATTGAGCGCGATTTTGCGCGCGCGGCGTTGCGTGCGTTGCTGGCCTGATTCCGGCTCATCGTGGGACGCACGGGCGCCAGGACGCACAGCATCGGCAAAACGTTCGTCCTCGTCGCTGGTGCTGTGCCGGACCTCGTCGCTCAGCTCGACCGCGTCGTCGATGCCGTCGCCGAGTTTGCGTTGAAAAAACCGCACCACTCCCTGCGGAATGCCGGCGACGGTGTCGACCGGATTCAGCAGCACCTGGCCTACGCTGCGCAGCGTGCGCATCGATTGGGCACCAATCGCACGCACGTAAACGCCTGCGGCGTTGATGCGCTGAAGATTTTCGAGCACCAGCAGTTCCTGCACGCGCACCTCGAGCATCTCGACGCCCTCGGCTTCGATCGGGCCGTAGGGCGTACGCAGCGTGAACACGGCGAGATGTCCGCGCACGACTGCTTGCGGTTCGAGGATATGCAGCGGGCTTGAATGCAGTGAAGGCGCAACCAGTTGCGCCGAAGCAATGCGCGTTCCCGTGTCGCCATTCGAATCAGCGCTGCCGCCAATCGTCGACCCTGCGCGTGCGCCCAAGGGCCACGCAGTGGCACTTATCAGCAATGCTGCCAGCAGGGTCTGCCTGCCTGCGCCCGCCCTGCGCAAATCTCCTTGTCGCTGGTCGCTGCGCCTGGCAGCGTTGTGGCGCTTCAATGCCAGCTGCATACCACCTTGCCGCAGCGGCCAGAGTCCATCAGCTGGAAGCCGGTTTCAAAATCATCGATGGATATCTGGTGCGTCAAGACCTTTTGCAGTGGAAAGCCGGTCAGCAGCATCTGCGTCATCTTGTACCAGGTCTCGTACATGCGTCTTCCGTACATGCCGTGCATCGTCAGCCCCTTGAAAATCACGCGGTCCCAGTCGATGCCGGCGCCTTTGGGCAAGATGCCAAGCAGCGCGATCTTGCCGCCGTGATACATGCAGTCGAGCATGTCGTTGAACGCGCGTGGATTGCCGCTCATCTCGAGCGCCACGTCGAAGCCTTCCATGTGCAGGTCGGCCATCACGTCCTTCAGAGACTGCTGCGAAACGTTGACCACGCGCGTCGCACCCATGTCGGCTGCGAGCTTCAATCGATAGTCGTTGACGTCGGTCACCACGACATTGCGCGCACCCACCCATTTGCAGATACCTGCGGCGATGACGCCGATAGGACCCGCTCCCGTGATCAGCACGTCCTCTCCCACCACGTCGAACTCGAGCGCACAGTGCGCGGCGTTGCCGTAAGGATCGAAAAACGCCGCGACTTCGCTCGGAATCTGGTCGGGAATCGGCCACAGATTCGTCGCAGGCATGGCGATGTACTCGGCGAACGCGCCCGCACGATTGACGCCGATGCCGATGGTGTAGGGACAAAGGTGCTGGCGTCCGCCGCGGCAGTTGCGGCAATGCCCGCAGACAATGTGGCCTTCTGCGGAAACGCGCTGGCCCACACGGTAACCCTGCACCGAACTGCCAAGCTCCACGATGCGTCCGACGAATTCGTGGCCGATCACGAGACCGGGCTTGATGGTGCGCTGGCTCCACTCGTCCCACTTGTAGATGTGGAGGTCCGTGCCGCAGATCGCGGTCTTTTCCAGCTTGATCAACACGTCGTTCGGCCCGCAGTCGGGCACCGGCACCTGTTCCATCCAGATGCCGGGCGCAGCTTCGCGCTTGACCAGCGCCTTCATCATGCGACTCATTTTTCGTGCCTGCTCCTGAATGTGCCGGGCGATTATAGGCTGCGGCCCGGAGCGGCCCCGAGGAGCCGTTCATCCCGGCGACATGCGCCGTCCGATGCCGGATCGAGACTCAGAGCCGTTTCGTGGCAACTCGAGCGCAGGTGCGACACCGTTTGACGGAATTTCCGGGAGTTTGAGGTTCCTGCACAGGGAGGTGCCGCAGTTGTTGCGGACGCGGGCGCGATCGGCTAACAAGAGCGGCTTCCTTGCCGGAGCTTCGACCATGCGGGTTAGTCCAGTTCTGTTGGCCGCGATCGCGATCGCGTTTTCAGTCAACGTGCGTGCGGTCGAAGGCATGTGGGTGCCGCAGCAATTGCCGGAGATCGCGGGGCCGCTGGCTCGGGCAGGGCTGCAACTCGACCCGGCGCAGCTGGCGGACCTCACCGGAGACCCCATGGGTGCGGTCGTATCGATCGGTGGATGCACGGCGAGCTTTGTCTCGCCCAATGGTCTGGTCGCGACCAATCACCATTGCGCGTATGGCGCGATCCAGCTCAACTCGACGCCCACGAGCAATCTCATGGTCCAGGGATTCAATGCCGCGAAACCGCAAGACGAAGTTTCTGCGGGCCCCAATGCGCGCGTACTCGTGATGAACGAAATCACCGATGTGACTGCGAACATCGTCGGCGTGCAGAACGACCGGATGGACGGACTCGCACGCTATCGCGCGGTCGAATCCGAGCAGAAGCGCCTGATCGCCGAGTGCGAGAAGACGCCCGGAACCCGTTGCACGCTGTATGCGTTTTTCGGCGGCGCGCAGTACCGGTTGTTCCGCATGATCGAGATCAAGGACGTGCGCCTCGCCTACGCGCCGCCGCAGTCGATCGGCAACTATGGCGGCGAAGTCGACAACTGGATGTGGCCGCGACATACCGGCGATTTCTCGTTCTACCGCGCCTACGTCGGTCCCGACGGCAAGCCGGCACCGTTCGCAAAGGAGAACGTTCCGTTCCGCCCCAAGCGCTGGCTGCGCTTTGCGGATCAACCCCTCAAGGCAGGTGATTTCGTGATGGTCGCGGGCTATCCGGGGCGCACGTCGCGTTACACGCTCGCCTCGGAATTCGACGACACCGCTGCGTGGACCTATCCGACCATCGCGGGCCATTACACGCGACTGGTCGCGATGACCGAGGCGGCAGGGGCATCGGACGCCGACATCCAGGTCAAATACGCGTCGCGCGTGCGCGTGTGGGAAAACACGCTGAAGAATTACAACGGCCAGCTCGATGGGTTCGCGCGTATCGACGCCGCCTCGCGCAAGCGCGACGAAGAAAAAGCCGTGCTCGCGCAGCTGCGGGATGTCAAAAACAACGAAGGCTCTGCGACGATTGCCGCGCACGCGGAGTTGAACCGGCTCGCGCAAGCCGCGCGCGCCACGCGCGAGCGCGATCTCGTATTGCAACAACTTACCGCCGGTGGCGGGCTTGTCGGTACCGGCATCGTGCTTTACCGCAACGCCTTGGAGCGCGCCAAGCCCGATGCGCAGCGCAAGCCCGGTTACCAGCAGCGCGACCAGGAGCGTATCGAGGGCTCGTTGCGCGAGCTGGATCGCCGGTTCGTACTGAAGATGGATCGCGCGCTGACTGCGTATTGGTTGCGCGAATATCTCAAGCTGCCGCCGACGCAGCGGGTGAAGGCCATCGATGCGTGGCTCGCCGGCAACGACGACGCGGCGATTGCCCGCGCGCTCGAAAGCAGCTTTGCCACCACTCGCCTGGGTGCGCTCGAAGAACGTGTGCGCCTGCTCAACGCGGACGCGAGTGTCTTCGAAGCGAGCGAAGATGCTTTCGTGAAACTTGCGGTCGCCGCGACGCCTGCGCTGCTTGCGATTGAAGAAGAAGGCGACGCACGGACTGGCGCGGCGATTCGCGTACGGCCGGTGTATCTCAAGGCCATCGCGGACTATCGCAAATCTCTTGGCAGCGATGTGTATCCCGATGCCAATTCATCGCTTCGAATCACCTTTGGCAACGTGACGGGTTATGTGCCGCGCGACGGCGTCGAGTACACGCCGTTCACCACGCTCGAAGGTGTGGCCGCGAAAGCGACGGGCACCGAGCCGTTCGCCGCACCGAAAGTGTTGCTCGACGCCGCCGAGGCGAAAAATCATGGTGGTCTGGCCGATCCCAAGCTCGGCACATTGCCGGTCAATTTTCTCTCGGATCTCGATATCACCGGCGGCAACTCGGGATCCCCTGTGCTCGATGCTCACGGTCGCCTCGTTGGCCTCGCGTTCGACGGCAACTGGGAGTCGGTTGCCTCGAACTGGGTATTCGATCCGGTGACCACGCGCATGATTGCGGTTGATGGACGCTACATCCGCTGGATCATGCAGGAGATTTATCCTGCACCGGCGCTGCTGCGCGAAATGGGTCTTGCGGCCGACTGACGACCTCGGGAGTTTCGCGTCTATGGTGGAAGCGCATTGCGGAAGCAGCGTCGATCGGCCGGCGGTCGTGTTCCTGATGGGGCCGACCGCGTCCGGCAAGACGGGGCTTGCGCTCGAACTCGCCGAGCGATGCGGATTGCAGCTGGTAAGCGTCGATTCCAGCCTCGTGTATCGCGGCCTCGACATAGGCACAGCGAAACCCGATGCCGCCACCTTGGCACGGTATCCGCACGCTTTGGTCGACATCCGCGATCCGCAGCAAACGTATTCAGCGGGGGACTTCGCGCAGGACGCTGAGGTGGCCATTCGCGCGATCCACTCCGGAGGGCATGTGCCGCTTCTGGTGGGCGGCACCAGTCTCTACTTTCGTGCGCTGGAGCGCGGTCTTTCGCCGTTGCCGGCAGCCGACGCCGATGTGCGCCAGTCGCTCGCAGCCGACGCCTCTGCGCGAGGATGGCCAAGTCTGCATGCGCGGCTTGCCGAGCTCGATCCGCTCGCGGCGCAGCGCATCCATGCCAACGACCCGCAACGCATTGGGCGCGCGCTGGAAGTGATGGCCTTGACAGGGCAACGCTTGAGCGACCTGCAACGTGCGCCGATCCGCCGGCGCCTGGGACCGCGGATTCTCAAGCTCGCTGTGGCAACGCCCAGTCGCGCTGAACTGCATGCGCGAATTGCACTGCGTCTCGATGCCATGTGGCAAGCCGGATTTCTCGATGAAGTCCGAGGTCTAGTTGCTCACGCGGGATTCGATGCCGCCAGTCCTTCGATGCGCGCGGTCGGATACCGTCAGGCGCTCGAACACCTGCGCGGCGACTGTGATTTCGCCGAGTGCCGCCTGCGTGCGTTGCACGCGAGCCGCCAACTCGCCAAGCGTCAACTGACGTGGTTGCGCAGCGAACGCGACGTGATCCTGGTTAGCGCCAACGACTCATCCGGTGCCGCGCAACGCGTCGCCGCGTTCCTGCGCTGAGCAGGACCCCGCCAGTCGCGTCGGTGCTTAACCCCCTCCCCCCCCGGAGAGGGGTTGGGGGGAGAGGGTTCGATCTTGCCGGTGGCTAAACCTGAGAAGGGACTCGGCGAACTGGAACCCTCTGCCTCATTCCCACCCCGGCCCTTAGGGCGTGATTGCGCGCGCGAGCAGTGTTCGCTCGCTACGCGAGTCGCCTTCGCTGCGCTCGGTCGCCAGCGCGCCCAATCACCCCGGAGGGAGAGGGATGAAGTCTGGTCCCGGGGTCACGTGCAGGTTACTCAAACTCCTCGGCGCTTTCCTCCGGTTCCTCACGCTGCTCTTCTTCGGCGGGTGGGGCTTCTTCTGTCGGAGCTTCCTGTTGCATCGGCGGCTCTTCGTAAGCCGGCGCTGCCTCCTGCATTGGAGCCTCTTCGTAAGCCGGAGCTGCTTCCTGCATAGGGGGCTCTTCGTAAGCTGGAGCTGCTTCCTGCATCGGGGCCTCTTCGTAAGCCGGAGCCTCCTCCTGCATCGGTGCCTCTTCGTAAGCCGGAGCCGCTTCCTGCATCGGAGCCTCTTCCTTCATCGCGGGCTCTTCCTGCATCGGAGCCGGGTCGATCATCGGAGCTTCTTGTGGTGCCATCGCCTCAGCTGCGGGTTTGGCTTCTTCCGTCGGCATCGGCTGCTCGGCAGATTCCGAAATTGCAGTTTCTTCGGGCGGCGACGGCGCAACCGCGGGCGCGACGGGATCGACAGGCGGAACCTCGGTAGACGCGGCTTCCGGCGGCGCGGCTTCTTCGACCGGTTTGCCAGCCTCGACCGGCGTGGTCGGATCGGCGGCTGCGGCCGCCGCTTCTGTCGCCGGCGCAGCTTCGACAGCAGGCGCTTCCGCAGTACTGCTGACGCCACCCTTGACGTCCATCGCATCCGCAGGTTTGGCGACAGCGGCATCAGCCGCGGCCTGCGCTTCCATCGCAGCCTGTGCTTCAGCGGCTTGCGCCGCTGTGTCGGGAGTCGCTGTGGGTGGCGGCGGCGCTGTCTCGGCAACCATTTCCGCGCCAGTGACCGACACGGGCTTCTCGTCGCTGGCGAGCGTTCGCGTTTCGATCTCGGCGAGCACCGCTGGCGGTGGCATGACGGCTGCCTGCTCCTTGTCCGCGACGGTTTCAGCCACGTTGATCGGCAACGCGGCGGCTACTGCGACGTCCATCGCGGGCGTCGCAGCGATGACCTCAACCGCGGCCAGCGGCGCGGGCGCGCTGTAGTCGGTCACGGAAGCGATGGCGGGCAGCTGCGCATCCCTTGCATTGGCGAGGTAGCTCGCTTGCTGCGACGCGCGGCCCGCCAACACGGGCGGCGGTGGCGCGACGAAACTGCGGCCCTGCGCACCGAGGTACACATCGCGCCGGTAATGATTGTCATAGCGCACGCTGCGGTCGTTGTAGAACACGAACGTGATGTTGGACACGTAAGTCGGCGACCGATAGTAGTCGTCGTACGTATTCCACCAGTAGTCCTGCGCAACCGGATAGTCGTAGTAGCGATAGCTCGGGCTCTCGTAGTATTCGACGAAGCGGCTGTAGCGCGGCAACGAGTAATAGCCGTTGTCCGGGGCGTAGTAGGAGAAGAAGTACGGCAGGTCGCCTTCCCAGCTCCCGATCGTGCCGTAGCTGTAAACGGCGCGGTAACGCGGGTCGCTGATGTAGACGCGGCCATAACGATCGACGGTGTGGGCCCAGCCCGTCACCGGATCGAGGAACCAGATTTCGCCGCGATACGCCGCATACACCGTCCGCGAATAGGGATCGGTCTTCCAGCGCAGCGACGGCAGCCAGTAACGGTCGCGTACCAGATATGAGCCGGGCGGCGGACGGTCCCACCGGTCGCGGCGTAGAGGTGCAGCGATTCGGCGGCTCGCGCGCACCGGGGTGTAGCGGTCGTATTGCGCGAAGCTTGCAGCCAAGACGTGGGTTGCAGCAAAAGCCGCATGGGGGGTCAACGCAGCGGAGGTAGAAGCCACCGCACCGAGACCGACAGAAGCAAGTGCAACAAGGATCGAGGAACGCAGGCTCTCAGAACGCGGGGACATGACGATTGGCTCCG
>JBKJND010000186.1:0-5094 GCA_046596095.1 Ahniellaceae bacterium
GCTCAGCGTGCCGGTCTTGTCGAATACGACATCGCTGGCGCGCGCGAGACTCTCGAGCGCTTCCGGGCGCACCGCCAGAATTCCGGCACGCGCGAGCGCACCGTGCGCGGCTGCAAGCACCGCAGGCACCGACAGGGAAAGTGCGCATGGACAACTGATTACCAGCAACGCCAGGGTCACTTCGAATGCGCGTGACGGCTCGTACCAGTGCCAGCCGACCCACGTCGCGGCGGCCACCAGCAGCAGGGCCACCACGAAGCGGCTGGCGACGCGATCCGCCTGCTGCGCCAGCGCCGGCTGGTGCGCCTGCGCGCGCTCGTCCAGCGCGGTCAGCTGCGACAGACGCGTCGCGCTGCCGACCTCGGTGACGCACACGCGGGCTGGCCGCTCGCGGCACGCCGTGCCGGCAAACACGCGGCCGCCAGCGATCTTTTCGACCGGGCTGGATTCGCCCGTCAGCAAGGCTTCCTCGAAACACGCACGATCATCGAGCAGCGCGCCGTCGGCGGGCACAACTTCGCCGGCGGCCATGCAGGCGATGTCGCCGACCCTCAGCGCCGACAACGGCACGGATTCGCGTTCTCCGTCGACGCCCTCGCGGGTGGCGAACGCAGGTCGCGCCCGTGCGAGCGCGTCAACCTGCGCGCTGGCGATGCCGCGCGCACGTTGCTCGAGCATGCGCGCGAGCAACAGCAGGAAGACGAACATTACCGCCGCATCAAACCAGACGTGGGGGCCGCCGCGCACGGTCTCGACCAGACTCGCAAAGTAGGCCAGCAACGTCGAGCTGGCGATCAGCGTGTCCATGCCGAGACGTCGATGCCGCAACTCGCGCCACGCCCCGGCGAGAAACGGCCAGCCCGAGTAGAACACAACCGGCGTGGACACCAGGAACGTGATCCAGCGAAAGAAATCGCGTGTGGGCAGCGGCATCTGCTGCGAAGTGTCGAGATACAACGCCTCGGCGAACATCATCGCCTGCATGGCACCGAGTCCGGCAACACCTACGCGCAGCAGCCAGCGGTTGCGGTCGGCCCGGCGGGCGCGCTCGCGCACTTCGCCAGCGGCGAGGTAGGGCCGATAACCCAGCGCCGCCATCCGTTGCAGTGGCAACGACAGCGCCGTGCGCGCGGGATCCCAGAGGATGCGGACGCGGCCGGTGATTGCGTTGGCATTGACCTCGATCACGCCCGGCTCGCGCGTGAGCGCTCGATCGATCAGCCACGCGCACGCGGCGCAGCGCATGCCGTCGGTGAGCAAGGTAATTTCGCGGCCGCCCTCAATTTCGCGCGCGTGGCCGAAGAGCAATTCTTCGCGATCCCAGATGCTGAGGTCGATCGCGTCGGTGCCGACGCGGGTCGCGTCTGCGCTGCGCAGGCGGTAGTAGTCGCCGAGGTTGGCATCAAGAATCCACTGCGCGGCCGCCGCGCAACCGTTGCAGCAAAATGCCTGTGGCGCGCCGTCGATCATCACGGCGGTGGCGTCGATGACGCGCTCGCCGCAGTGATAGCAGGCAATGCGGATTTCAGGCCGCGCGGTGGCCGCATGTGTCCCGACATCCATCGCGCCATCCATGGCGATCACGACGCGGCCAGCACCGGCGCGAGGCGTGCCGCGCGTTGTCCCTTGGGCAGGCGGCCGAGAATGCGCCAGCCGCCGTCGCGAGGCGCAAGTTGCAGTTTCCAGTCGTGTCCATCAGCGAGCACGATGCTGGCGCGCCAGCCGTTAACCGTTGGTCGCAGCTCCAGCAGGATATCGGCGGTGGCTTGCGTCGGATGGCGTAGCGACAGTTGCAGCGGCGCGCTGCGGTCGAAGTCTCCAGTGGCCGGAAGCACTTCGACAATGCCCGCCTCAACCCGCAGCACCGCACTGAGTTTGCGCTGCTGCGCCTGCATGTCCGGGGCAAGATCGCTGACCTGGATCTGCGCGGTGCGCTGCACCGGATCGGCGGCGACGTCATTGTTGCCACTGCTGCGCAGTGCCGCCGCGATCAGCAACGCCGACGCCACCACTGAAGCTAAAGGCAGCGCAACGATCAGCCATACCATCGGTTCGCACCAGGGCGAGCGTCGCGTGTCCATCACATCGGCCCGAAAAAGCTGCTGTCGATGGATTTGGTGGAGCGACCGTCGACGGATTCGACAATGAACTGCACCGCGTGGCGACCTTTCAGCGTTGCGGGCGCGCGCACTACCACCGGCAGCGACAGCACCTGCCCCGGGTCGGCATGGACTGTTTGGTCGCCGCCGCGCAGGATGACGCCCGGCACGTTGCTCGCCAGCGTCACGCGATAAGCGCGCGCCTGCTCGTTCTTGTTGACCAGTTTCAGCGTGTAGCTGTTCTCGACCTGGCCGGTTTCGTCGATTCGGTACAGCGCATTGCGATCGCGCAGCACTTCGGCAATCAAGCTGCTGCGGTTGCCGACGCCCCAGCTCCAGCCGGCCAGCAGTGCCAGCAACAATGCGCCGTAGATGAAGATGCGTGGCCGCAGAACACGCGATGGTTTGCCGTCGATCGCGTTCTGGGTGGTGTAGCGGATCAGTCCACGCGGGTAGTCCATCTTGTCCATGACTTCATCGCAGGCATCGATGCACGCGCCGCACGCGATGCACTCGTATTGCAGGCCATTGCGGATGTCGATGCCGGTCGGACAGACCTGCACGCAGATCGTGCAATCGATGCAGTCGCCCAGTTCTTCGGTGGCGAAGCGCGGCAGCGGCGCCGGCGCAGCCGTCGCCACGTCGAAGGTGATGGTGCCCCGCGCCTGCAACCGGTTGTCGGCAGCGGTGGGATGGTGCGCGGCGCGAAATACGTAGTCGTACGCGGCAAGCTTGTCGAGCAGGCCGCGCGCACGCGCGAGCACGCTGCCGAGGCCCCGCTTGCGCGGGCCTCGCGGTTCGCCGCGCATCGGGTCGTAGGCGATGATCAAGGTATTGCGGTCGAACATCGCGCTCTGAAAACGTGCGTACGGACACATGTACTTGCACACCTGTTCGCGCAGGAAACCGGCATTGCCCCAAGTCGCCAGCGCGTAGAACAGCACCCAGAATGTTTCCCAGCCGCCCCACGCGAACGGTACCAGCCGTGCGGACAGTTCCGTGATCGGAGTGAAGAATCCAACGAAGGTGAAGCCGGTCCACAGCGCGAACACCAGCCACAGCGAGTGTTTGGCGCTCTTGCGCAGGATTTTCTCGCGCGACCATGGTGCGGCGTCGAGTTTCATGCGCTTGCCGCGATCGCCCTCGATCCAGCGCTCGATCCAGAGAAACGTTTCGGTCCACACCGTCTGCGGGCAGGCGTAGCCGCACCACAGCCGGCCAGCCAACGCGGTGAAGAAAAACAGCGCCAGCGCGGCGATGATCAGGAGTAACGCCAGCAGCGGGAAATCCTGCGGCCAGAACGTCAGGCCGAACACATGGAACTTGCGTGCCGGCAGATCGAACAACACCGCCTGGCGTCCGTCCCAACGCAGCCACGGAAACAGGTAGTACATGCCAAGCAGCCAGGCGACCGCGGCGATGCGCAGGTGCTGCAGGCGACCGGAAACATCGCGCGGATAGACCTTGCGCTCGCTGACATACATCGATTGACCGCCGTCATCGATGATATCGATCGGGATCTGGCGGCTCATCAATCAGTCGGGCGGCAAGGCCCGGTTGACACGGCTGGCGGGCCGCAGCAGCAGCCAGGTGAAAAGGCTCGTCGACGCGGTCGCGATCCAGAACATGAAAAAGCCGACGCTGTATCCGAGTTCACGGCTCATGGACAGCTTGGGAAACGTCATGTCGCGGAGCAGCAGCGGATCCACAAACGCAAAAAACACCATGGTCGCCACGCCGGCGGTAAAGAAGCTGGGCCACACGATTGGACCCACATACTGGGCCGGTGGCTGCGGTGCGGAATCGTGGGAGCTGGTCACGACGTCGATCACGGCACGTCGCGTTGCAAGTTGGCGCGGGTGGACGCGAGATTGTCGCTGTTCGACAACGACCAGACGTAGGCCGCGGCGAGTCTGGAACGCGTTTCTCCCAGCAGTTCCCGATGTGCAGGCATGACGCCGTGGCGTCCCAAAGTTATTGTCTGCCGCAGGCTTTGCTCGCTGTTGCCGTACATCCAGTAAGCGTCCGCCAGGTTCGGTGCGCCGAGATCAGGATTCCCCTGGCCGCGATCGCCGTGACAGGCGACGCACAGGCTGTCGTACAACGGCTTGCCTTGCAGCGCCAACTCGTTGTCTTGCAGCAGCTTCGGATCGAACCGTGTTTGCACGTAGCCGATGACGTTGTCGACGGCGTTGGGGCCGCCGATGCCCTTGAGCGCCTGGCCCCATTCGGTCATCACGCCATCGCGGCCGTCGAGCACGCTCTCAAGCACGCGTTCCGGAGTGCCGCCCCACTGCCAGATAGTGTCGCTGAGATTGGGGAACCCGATCGCGCCCTGCGCGGAAGATCCATGGCAGGTGGCGCAGGAATGGTTGAAGATCGAACGACCGAGCGCGAGCGCCTTGGGGTCGCGCGCCAACGCCGGGATCGGTTGATCCTTGTAGCGCGCAAACGTCTTGTTGAGCGTCGCGTCGGCGACCGCCTTGTCGCGCGCGTGCTCGCGTTGCGACGACCACTCGCCGTAGCCCGCGTAACCGCCGAGGCCACCGAACCAGAGCAGATAGCCCACGCCAAACACGATGGTCAGATAAAAGAGGTTGATCCACCACCGGGGCAACGGCTTGTTGTATTCGGTGACGTCGCCGTCCCAGACATGCGTGGTTGCCTCCGGCTTGGGATCACCCGGAGTGCGGCGCGCGGTCCACCACAAGAGCCACGCGCAACCGGCGATGTTGAGCACCACCAGCGCGATGACGTACCACGACCAACCGGTGCTCATCGCGAGGGATCCTGGTCGTCGTCCAGCGGCAGCCGCGCAGCCGCGTCGAAGTAGCTCTTGCGCTCCGGGCTCCACGCCCAGAACCACGCGAACAGGAACAGCACCAGCAGCGTCAAGGTCACGATTCCAGACAACATGTCAGCCTTCTCCTGGCGCGTGCTTGCCGAGCGCCTGCAGGTACGCGACCACGGCATCGAGTTCTGTCTTGGCGATTAC
>JBKJND010000427.1:0-4712 GCA_046596095.1 Ahniellaceae bacterium
GCTGGAATGCCTCGCGCAGCAATGCGGGATCCCACTGCGTTACGAACGTCTGCACGGCCAGGCGATTCGCGGGGGGCGTGGCGATGATCGAGAGATCTCGCAGGCCCGCCATGGCCATGTTGAGCGTGCGCGGGATCGGCGTCGCGGTCATCGTTAACAGATGCACTTCGGCGCGGAGCTTCTTGAGGATTTCCTTCTGGCGCACGCCGAAACGCTGTTCCTCGTCGACGATGACGAGGCCGAGATCCTTGAACTTCATGTCTGGCTGAAGCAGGCGGTGAGTGCCGATGAGGATATCGATGCGACCTTCCGCAACCCGTGCGAGCAGCTCCTTCGATTCCTTCGGCGACTTGAAGCGCGAGAGCACTTCCACTCGCACCGGCCAGTCGGCGAAACGGTCGGCGAAGTTCTGGTAGTGCTGCTGCGCGAGCAGCGTGGTGGGCACGAGCAGTGCGACCTGCTTGCCGGCGATGGCGGCGACGTACGCCGCGCGCACTGCAACTTCGGTTTTGCCAAAGCCGACGTCGCCGCATACCACGCGATCCATCGGTTGTTCACGCCCGAGATCCGCGATGACGGCCTCGATGGTCGTCTGCTGATCTGCGGTTTCCTCAAACGGAAAGCGCGCGGCGAAGGCTTCGTACTCGTCGCGGTCGACCTCGAGCGCACGGCCCTGACGCGCTTGCCGGCGCGACTGGATGTCGAGCAGTTCCGCGGCGACGTCGCGAATGCGTTCTGCAGCCTTGCGCTTGGCACGGCCCCACGCCTCACCGCCCAACGAATGCAGCGGCGCGAGTTCCGGAGACGCACCGCTGTACCGTCCGACCAGATGCAACTGCGCGACTGGCACGTAGAGCTTGTCGCCCTTTGCGTATTCGATGGCAAGGAATTCCGCCGGCGTGCCGCCCGCGTCGATCGTCACCAGTCCCTGGTAGCGCCCGACGCCGTGATCCTCGTGCACGATCGGCGCGCCGATTGCGATCTCGGTGAGGTCGCGTATCAGTGTTTCAGGATCGCGAGTTGCGCGCTTGCGGCGCCGCGATTGCTGCGCACGCTCAGGGAACAGCTGCCTTTCGGTCAGCGCGACCATCGCCGGTCGTGAAACCGCAAAGCCGTTTTCCAGCGTCGCCACGGTTATTGCCAGGCGCGCGCCCGCGCCGCTCGACTCGCGCGCCCACGCTTCGAACGCGCTCCAATCTGCGACAGCTACCGGGCGCAAGTCTGCAGCCGCAAGTTGTTCCAGCAACGCTTCGCGACGACCCGCAGAGTCCGCGGCGATCAGCACGGCTCCGTCGTGCGCGTCCACGAACGCGCGCAAGGTCGCGCCTGCATCTGCCGCACGGCCCATCAGCGGGACGATCGGCGCGGTTGCCAAACCAAGATCGGACGCCTCGACGAAACGCGCGTGGCCGCTGGCGACGACTTCAATACGCTCCCGCATATTGAGCTGCTCGCGCAAGGCATCCGGCGCGAGAAACAACGCGGCAGGCTCCAATACTGGACGCTCAATATCGTGGCGACGATTCTCGAAGCGCTCGCCGGTCTGTTTCCAGAATGCTTCGGCGGCTTCGAGCACGCCATCGGCGAGCGCAAACAGCGCGCTATCCGGCGCGTAGTCGAACAGCGTATCGGTGTGATCGAAGAACAACGGCAGGTAGTACTCGATCCCTGCAGGCGTGGTGCCCTCCTTGATGTCCTGGTAAAGCGGACACTTGCGGATATCGATCGGCAGGCCTTCGCGCAACGCGTTGCGGAAACGGCGCACCCCGTCGTCGTCGAGCGGGAACTCGCGTGCTGGCAATAGCTGCACCGATTCCACGCGATCGAGCGAGCGCTGCGTTTCCGGATCGAAGGTGCGGATCGTGTCGACTTCGGTGTCGAGCATCTCGATGCGATAGGGCAGGGCGCTGCCGGCAGGATAGAGATCGAGCAATGCGCCGCGCACGGCGAAATCGCCGGGATCGAGTACCTGCGGCACGTGCCGGTACCCGCTGCCTTCGAGACGGCGCCGCTCTGCCTCGAGATTCAGCGTCTGCCCGCGCGTGAGCACCAGCGAGCTGCCGCTGATGTAACTGCGTGGCGCGAGCCGCTGCATCAATGTGGCGATCGGCACCACAAGCAGGCCCCGGGTGAGACCGGGCAGGTTGTAGAGCGCGCCAATGCGCTGCGAGACGATGTCCGGGTGCGGCGAGAACAGGTCGTAAGGCAGCATTTCCCAATCGGGGAAATGCAGCACCGGCAATTCGCTGGCGACGACCCTGAGATCCGATTCGAGCGCGTGCGCCTGATGCGTGTCGCGCGCCACCACGATCAGCAGGCCCGGATGCGCACGCGCCGCCTGCGCCAACGCCCATGCCAGCGCGGTGTCGTTCGGAGGTTGTTGCCACCAGGCGCGCAGATGCCCGCTTCGCGGCAGCGCCGAAAAATTAGCCACAGTCGACACGCTTATCGAACTCACGTTGCCACAAGGGGCGCGCAGTCTACCGTTCCGGTAGCGCTGAATGTTCCTGTGGAGTCGAGCTTGCTCGGCTTTGCTCGACTTATCCCGGCGCGGCCGAAACGTAGCCGAGCAAACTCGGCCCTGCAGCAGCGTTATGTGCCGTCATCTGAGCGCGAGGCGCGCGCGGATGAGGCCCGGGCTGTCGTGCAGCGGGATGCGCTGGAATCCGAGCTTCTCGACGACGCGCAGCATGCCGGCGTTGTCGTGCGAGATATCGCCGTAGACCGCATCCAAACGCTTGAGTCGCGCCCAACGCAGCAGGCGCTTCAGCAGCAGCGTGCCGAGTCCGAGATTTGCGAGCGGGCTCCCGACGGTCAACGCGAATTCGGCTTCGCGGGAATTTTCCGTCAACGACGTGCGCGCAACCGCGCCGATGCGGGGTGCATCGACTCCGTGCTCGATCGCCACCAACGCGAACTCGCGCGGAGCACCTGCAGCAGCCAGACGCGCCGCCAGATCGTCCGGTAACTCACTCATGGGATGTTGAAAGCGGAAACGGACTTCCTCAGGCGACAGGTCGTTGAAGCTCGCCTGCAATCCGGCGGCGTCGCTTGGCGCGATGGGCCGCACCAGCAACTCGCGGCCGTCGGCAAGCTGCAGCGTTTCGCGCCACGCGCCGGGTACCGCGCGCCGCACTATGCGTTGGGACCCACGGTGCGATTTCACTCGCTCGCTGCTTGTCGCCACTTCCGTTTGCATGTTGGCATCATGCCCTCGTGGGTAGGGTAAGTTGCTCTAATTTGAACTCAAGAATAAACGCGCTGTTCATTTGGCGGGGCGATGGCAAGTTCAGGCGTTGGGGCGGGCATTGCCCGACGGGCCCGCGCTTTAATGACGGGCGGTGCCCGCCCTGCGCCCACCACGCATTGTCCAACCGGCTTGCTCATTAAGAGCTGAAGAGGCGCTGCTAGAATCCCGTGCCTCGCAACTCGACGGAACCAGGCGCAATGGCCGGTGGTGGTGATTCGACCCGCGCAATCCTGTTTGCGCTTGGCGCCAATTTCGCAATCGCGGTAGCCAAGGGTTTCGCGGCGTACTTCACGAAATCCGGCGCAATGCTCGCGGAAACCGTGCATTCGATTGCCGATTGCGGCAATCAGCTGCTGCTCCTGCTCGGGATGCGTCAGGCGCGGCGCCCGGCCACGTCTGAACATCCGCTCGGATTCGGCCGCGCCATCTACTTCTGGTCGTTCCTGGTCGCGGTCATGTTATTTACGGTCGGCGGCATGTTCTCGCTGTACGAGGGCATCCACAAACTCCAGCATCCCGAGCCGCTGCAAAGATGGTGGTGGGCGGTGGGCGTGCTGACCTTCGCGATCGTGGCCGAGAGCGTGTCGATGCGCGCGTGTATGGTCGAAGTCAATAAATCGCGAGGTACGCGCACTTTGTGGCGATGGTTCCGCGAGAGTCGGCAAGCCGAACTCGTCGTGATCTTCGGTGAAGACCTCGCCGCGCTGCTGGGCCTCATATTTGCTCTGGTCGCCGTGGTTGCGACCGTGGTCACGGGCAATCCATTGTGGGATGCACTGGGAACGCTTGCCATCGGCGTGTTGCTTATCGTGATCGCGGTGTTCGTGGCGATCGAGGTCAAGGCCCTGCTGATCGGCAGCAGTGCCGATCCGATCCGTCAGCGCGAAATCTCGCGTTGGCTGGAAGCGCAAGCGCAGATCGCCAGCGTGCGGAGTCTCATCACCATCCAGCTCGGCGACGATCTGATGGTGTCGGTGCAGGCCGTGATGCACCCGCAAGGCAGCGAGTCGGCGTTGATCGACGCGATCAATGTGGTCGAGGTCGCCATGAAGAAAACCTTTCCCGAAGTACGCTGGAGCTTCTTCGAGCCGGAGCGCGGAGATCGGCTCGACGCCGCTGCCGGAGTGCCTTCGCCGACGTAATCGAGGACAGGGCTACACGGGCTCGCGCAACCAGCGCAGTTCGGAGCTGCCCTGGCCTTGTTCGCCAAGCGTTCTTGCCAGCCCGTCAAGTGCGGGCGCGAGTTCGTTTTCGATTTGCCACGGCGGATTGACGATCGCAACGCCGCTGCCGTTAAGCGTGAGCGGCGACTGCGCGGTGCGCACGAGCAGCCTCGCGTCGAGCACGCCTTGCGATTGCATCGTGCCCAGCGAGCGCAGGAAGGGTTGCAACGCGCGCTCGAGTTTGACCGGATACCAGATCGCGAAGACGCCCTGTGGCCAGCGCGTCAACCCGACCTTGA
>JBKJND010000120.1:0-4720 GCA_046596095.1 Ahniellaceae bacterium
TACTCGTTCATCTGGCAACCGTGGGTCTTGATATAAAGCTTGCCGGGCATCGTCGTCGTTCAAAATCAAGGGTTTGCGGGGTCGCGAGTGTAGCGCCAGCACTGCGCCAGGAACTCCATTTCGCGAGGCGTGTCCATGAACGGGCCCTGACCCGCTTCACAAACCTCCTTATGTGGCAGACACTTGCGCCATGACGCTCCACGCCGTTTCATCGTTCCGCACGCTGATGCGCCTCGCCGTGGCGCTTTCGCTGCTTCTGGGTAGCGTTGCGGCGGTGGCTGCGGGCGGCATCCGGCGCTACACCGACGCGAAAGGCGTGGTGCACTTCACCAACGTCGCGGGCGACAACGCGGGCGCGGGCAAGCCGGTGCCGCAGTTCAACGCCAAGACGCAGCGCGCCATCTACAAATTCAAGGACGCCGTGGGCGTCACGCATTACACCGATCAGAGCCCTGGTCGCGGTCGCGCCTACACGATTGTCGCGGTGTTTTGCCCCGCCTGCGATCCAAAGTCGACGGTCAACTGGACCCGCACGCGCCTCAACCTCACCGCTTACCTCGGTGAGATCGACACCGCCGCGCGCGCCAACGGCGTCGATGCGGCGCTGGTGCGCGCATTGATCCACGCCGAGTCGGCCTTCAACCCGCGCGCCCTGTCGCACAAGGGCGCGCAGGGGCTGATGCAGTTGATGCCGGCGACTGCAGCCCAGTACGGCGTCACCGATTCCTTCGACGCCGCGCAGAACATCGGGGCCGGCGTCAAGCATCTCGCGATGCTGATCAAGCTGTACAACGGCGACGTTCGCCTGGTCGCCGCCGCGTACAACGCCGGCGAAGGCGCCGTGCGCAAATACGGCGGCGTGCCGCCGTACGCCGAGACCCGCGTCTACGTCGAACGCGTCGGCACCCTGCACCAGCGCTATCGCACCGGCGCCTGAAAAGGGGACGGAGGTAATTAATCCACCGATTAATTACCTCCGTCCCCTTTTTTGTTAGTTCGTGATGGTCATTCCTGCGGCAGCGCGGTGCCGCGATCGATGAGCGTGACTTTGGCGTCGATGGGTGCGCCGCCGCGTTGACCTTGCACGCGCACCGTCGTGCCGGGCGCACTCGCAGATTCGCGCGCACGCAGGTCAGCCTCGTCGCGAATCGCCTCGCCTTCGAAACGCTGGATGATGTCGCCCTGCCTTAGTCCCGCGCCATCCGCCGGTCCGCCCGGCAACACCAGCGCGATCTGTGCGCCGGCAATCGGCTCGGCCATGGGTGAGGCCGACAGCGCGGCGTCGGTATATTCCGCGCCCATCCAGCCGCGCACGACATGGCCGTTCGCGATGATCTGCTCGAGCACACGCAGCGCGGCGCGCACCGGAATCGCAAAGCCTATGCCTTGACCTTGTCCCGACAGGGCACTGTTGATGCCAACCAGTTCACCTGAGGCATTCACCAGAGCGCCACCGGAGCTACCCTGGTTGATCGCGGCGTCGGTCTGGATGAAATCCTCGTAACGCGAAAGACTGGTCTGATTGCGGCCGGTGGCGCTCACGATGCCGAGGGTCACGGTCTGACCCAAGCCCAGCGGATTGCCGATCGCGAGCACGATGTCGCCGACGTCGAGGCTGTCTTCGGGCGCCACGGGCAGCGCGGTGAAACCCTTGCCCGCGATTTTCAGCACGGCCAGGTCGGTATCTCGATCGGTGCCGATCACCTCGGCCGGCGTGACGCGACCATCGGCGAGTTCGGCAAGGATGTCGCCGGCCCCTTGCACCACGTGGAAGTTGGTCAGCACGTAACCGTCTTCGCGCACGATCACGCCCGCGCCCAGAATTCGTTGCAGACGGGAACGCTGCGGTCCCGCAGGCACTCCTGTGAAGCGTTGCAGCACCGGATCCGAAAACACGCGAAACGGTTGTTCGGTCACCAGGCGACGCGTGTAGATGTTGACCACCGAGGGCGTGGCGCGCTTGACCGCGTCGGAGTAGCTGGCGGGTGCCGACATGGTTGCGCCGGAAGCGGTGCCCTCGCGGTCGCGTCCCGGCCACGCGTAAGTCAGGATGAATGCCGCCGCCAACCCCACCGCCGCGCTTTGCAGGACGAAGAGCGCGCGCTGGCGCCAAACCGGCGTCAACACGAGGCACCGCGCGGGCAATAAATGTAGGTGAGGTAGACGAGATACACCTCGCGAGCATAGGGCAGCAGGACCCGGTCATCGACCCAACGCATGGCACCCTCCTGGCCAAGCGCATCTCGTCGTGCGTTGTCGCGGTGTTAACGGTTCGTTTAGAATGCCCCGATTCGCACTGGCCGCCGGCCAGAGGCGCATTCCCGAAAAGTACCTTTTGCGGAGAGCCGGATGGCCGAGGACAGCGTCAATCTAGGCCGCCGCCGCTTTTTGACCGCGACCACCGCGGTAGTCGGCGGCGCCGGCATCTGCGTTGCGGCGGTGCCTTTCATCAAGGCGTGGAATCCGAGCGCCAAGGCCAAGCTGGCGGGGCAGCCGGTCGTCGCGGACATCAGCAAGCTTGAGGAAGGAGAGCGACTGATGTTCGAGTGGCGTGGCCAGCCAATCTGGATCATCAATCGCTCGCAGGCCGCGCTTGCCGCGTTGCCGTCGGTCGAGGGCAAGCTGAAGGACCCGAAGTCGGAAACCCTCGACCAGCAACCGGGTTATGCGAAGAACGAATACCGGTCGATCAAGCCCCAAATACTCGTGCTGGTCGGTATCTGCACGCATCTCGGCTGCGCGCCGCTCTACATCCCGGAGCTTGAGCCGCAGGCGTTCGACTCCGAGTGGAAGGGCGGGTTCTTCTGCCCTTGCCACAAATCCAAGTTCGACCTCGCAGGACGCGTATATCAAGGCGTTCCGGCGCCGACCAATCTGGTGGTGCCACCGCATCGATTCGTGGATGACGGGACCATCGAGATCGGTGTCAGCGCCCCGGATGCAGACACCACGGGAGCTGCGTGATGGCCAACGTGCTGACGCGTACCGCCGACAACGTCGCTGCCTGGGTCAACGAGCGCGTGCCGGGCATGATGCCGTTCTATCGCAAGCATCTGTCGGAATACTACGCGCCCAAGAATTTCAACCTCTGGTACTACTTTGGTTCGCTGGCGATGATCGTGCTGGTGAACCAGATCGTCACCGGCATCTGGTTGACGATGAACTACAAGCCGAGCGCGGCCGAAGCTTTCGCGTCAGTCGAATACATCATGCGTGATGTCGAGTGGGGCTGGCTGATCCGGTACATGCATTCGACCGGTGCTTCGGCATTCTTCATCGTCGTGTACTTGCACATGTTCCGCGGGCTCATGTACGGCTCGTACAAGAAGCCGCGCGAACTGGTGTGGATTCTCGGCATGCTGATCTATCTGGTGCTCATGGCCGAAGCCTTCATGGGCTACGTTCTGCCGTGGGGCCAGATGTCGTTCTGGGGTGCCAAGGTGATCATTTCGCTGTTTGGCGCGATCCCCTGGATTGGCGGCGCGCTGACCGAATGGATCATGGGCGATTACCTGCCGAGCGACATCACGCTCAATCGCTTCTTCGCGCTGCACGTAATCGCGCTGCCGCTGGTGCTGTTGCTGCTGGTGGTGCTGCACCTGGGCGCGTTGCACGAGGTCGGCTCGAACAACCCCGACGGCGTCGAGATCAAGAAGGGGCCCAAGGGCAATCGCTGGTCGCCCACCGCGCCTGCCGACGGCATTCCGTTCCACCCGTATTACACGGTCAAGGACATGGTCGGGCTCGGATTCTTCATGATGATCTGCGCCTTCATCATCTTCTTCGAGCCGACGGTCGGGGGCTGGTTCCTTGAGCACGACAACTACGTCGAGGCCAATCGACTGGTCACGCCCGAACATATCAAGCCCGTCTGGTACTACACGCCGTACTACGCGATGTTGCGCGTGGTGCCGCACAAGCTGTCGGGAGTGCTCGTGATGTTTGGCGCGATCGCGGTGCTGTTCCTGGTGCCGTGGCTGGATCGCAGCCCTGTGAAATCGCATCGCTACAAAGGCATGCTGACCAAGGTGATGCTGGGTTTGCTGGCGGTCTGCTTTATCTGGCTCGGGAAGATTGGCTCAGGCCCCGGAACCGATCCGGTGGAGACCATCATCGGACGCGTGCTGACGTTCCTGTACTTCATGTTCTTCATCACGATGCCGGTCTGGTCGCGGCTCGACCGGACACGGCCGGTGCCGGAACGGGTGACGACTCATGACTAAGCATCTCCTGCTCGGCACGCTGCTTGCGCTGCTCGCCGCATTCCCGGCATTGCCGGCGCGGGCAGCAGGTGGTGCGATGGTTCCGGATGATCCCGCGCAGACCGATCTCGGCGACACAGCGTCGTTGCAGCGCGGGGCGCGCCTGTTCGTCAATTATTGCGGCGGCTGCCACTCGATGAAGTTGCTGCGCACCTCACGGATTGCGGAAGATCTGGAGCTTACGCAAGCGCAGGTTGAGCAGAACCTGCTGTTTACGGGTGCCAAATACGGTGCGCCACTCGATGCAACCATGCCGGTCGCGGCGTCAACCGAGTGGTTCGGCAAGGCGCCGCCCGACCTGTCGCTTACCGGCAAGGCTCGCGGCAGCGACTGGATTTACAACTATCTGCGCGGGTTCTACGTGGATCCGTCGGCGCGTATTGGCTGGAACAACACGGTGTACCCGAACGCATCGATGCCAAACGTTCTTTGGGAACTGCAAGGTACCCAGGGCGCTG
>JBKJND010000128.1:0-3594 GCA_046596095.1 Ahniellaceae bacterium
ATTCGCTGCACCTGCGCTGGCTCATGGAAAAGATCGAGGAGCTTCCCGTAGAGGGACGCTGGCACGCCAATGCGCGCGGCTCCTTGCGCGACGAGCTGGTGCAGCAGCAACGCGCGCTGGCGGCGCAGGTATTGGCGAGCAGCGATCTCGACCCGGCGCACGGCAAGGATGGCAGCGCGCTGGTCGCCCGGTGGCTCGATCGGGACGAGCCGGCGCTGCGCCTTACCCGCGAAATGCTGAAGGATTTGAGTGCGCAGGTGCTGCTCGACTATCCGACCGTCTCGGTGGTGTTGCGCCGCCTCGGCCAACTCGTGCAAGCCGGCAACGTCCGTTGACCCGCATCGCGTTTGTCGCGAGTCGCGCGCCGGAAGGCCAGGCCGCGTTGGCCGAGATGACGGAGCGCTACGGCAATCACCCTGCGAAGGAATCGGATGTCATCGTGGCACTCGGTGGCGACGGTTTCATGCTGCAAACGCTGCACAAGCTGCGCGCTGCCGACAGGCCCGTATTCGGCATGAAAACCGGCTCGGTCGGATTCCTCATGAATCTTTACCGCGGCGACGATCTCGAGGAGCGCATCGCGTCGGCGCAACCCGCGATCCTGCATCCGTTACGCATGACCGCGACCTCGGAGTCCGGTCACACCGCCGAGCACCTTGCGTTCAACGAGGTGTCGCTGCTGCGCCAGACCCGGCAGGCTGCGAAGCTCAAAGTCTTTCTCAACGACAAACAACGGCTCGACGAGCTGGTCTGCGACGGTGCGCTGGTGTCGACGCCGGCAGGCTCCACCGCCTACAACCTGTCGGCGCACGGCCCGATCCTGCCGCTCGGCAGTGGGGTGTTGGCGCTGACGCCGCTCGCCGCGTTCAGGCCACGTCGCTGGCGGGGTGCGATCCTCCGCAACAACGTGCGCATCAAGTTCGAGGTGCAGGATCACTACAAGCGCCCGGTCAGCGCTACCGCCGATTCGCACGAAGTGCGCGACATCGTCGAAGTCGAAATCGAGGAAGCGCACGACATCACGTTGACTCTGCTGTTCGACGCCGAACACAGTCTTGAGGAACGCATCCTGGATGAGCAGTTTGTACTCTGAAGCGGTCGCTTTGAAACTCGATTCACTTCGCGCTTCGCGCAACCTTGCGTACCTGCTGTTCGTGCTCGCGTGCGCGTTCGTGGCATCCGCGCACGCTGCGATTGAACCCGAAGCGAGTCCACCGCTGACGCGCCTGGATTCTGCGTTGGCACGGATGGCGCCTGATGAGCAGCTCGTGGACGTGTTGATCGCGTTGCCTGAGGCTCCGAACGACGCGCCGGTTGAGGGCATTTTCGCCAGAGTCGAATTGGTTGCAGGCAAGCGGGCGACTTTTGAAAGTGCGGCCGGCGATATCGTGGAGTGGCTCGAGCAGGGTAGTTACCTCTATCGCGGCTACTGGATTGCGAACGCGATCTGGGCGCGCGTACCTGCGCGCGTGCTGGGCGAGATCGCCGCGCGTTCCGATGTGCGCTTCGTCGCGAGCGACCCGAAGATACGCGGCATCGATCCTCAAGTGGTTACGGACTCGGCGCCCAAGGCGATCAACGCGATCGAATGGGGCATCAGCCGTATACGCGCACCGGAAGCGTGGGCCGAAGGCGTGCTCGGCGCGGGCGCCGTGGTTGCGGGTGCCGACACCGGCTACGAGTGGGATCATCCGGCCCTAAAGAATCAATATCGCGGCTGGAACGCGCAAACGGGGCAAGCGACTCACGACTACAACTGGCACGACGCAATTCATGCGCTGATCAATGGCGGCACCAACTTTTGTGGCCTCGACAGTGCGGCACCCTGCGATGACGGCAGTCACGGCACCCACACCATGGGCACCATGGTCGGCAGCGACGGCGGCGCCAACCAGATTGGTGTTGCGCCACAGGCGCGCTGGATCGGCTGCCGCAACATGGAGGCAGGTATCGGTACGCCATCGACGTACATCGAGTGCATGCAGTTTTTTGCGGCACCGACCGACGCGCAGGGCAACAATCCGCGGCCCGACCTTGCACCACACGTCATCAATAATTCCTGGGGATGCCCGCCCGACGAAGGCTGCACCGCGCAGACCGATGCGCTGATGGCAACCGCGATTCGAAATCTGCACGATCTCGGCATCGTGTTCGTGGTGTCCGCGGGCAACTCGGGATCGAGCAGTGCAGCGGGTTGTGGAACCGTATCCGATCCGCCCGCCACGCTCGCACTGTCGTTTACCGTCGGCGCAACTACCAGCGCGATCCCCGACGCCATCTCCAGTTTTTCGAGTCGCGGGCCGATCGGCGGTCGACTCGCACCTGCGATATCCGCTCCCGGTTCGAGCATCCGTTCGGCGGTCCGCGACAATGGCTACGGCACGATCAGTGGCACCAGCATGGCCGGCCCGCACGTGGCCGGCGCGGTGGCGCTGCTGGTGTCGCGCTACCCGTGGCTCGCCAATCACCCCGCGCGTGTGCGCTCGGTGCTGGAGTCGACTGCGGTACCACGCACGAGCGCGCAGAGCTGCGGCAACTTCCCGGGTTCCGCCGTGCCCAACGCGGTATTCGGCCACGGCCGACTCGACGTCAAAGCTGCGCTCGATTCGATCGACGACTATTCGATCGGCGCGGAAGTTTCCGGCCTCTGGTTCAACCCATTGCAAGACGGTCACGGCCTGAATCTGGAAGTAATCGATCAAGGCGGCGTGCCGCGCCTGCTTCTCTACTGGTACACGTATCGCGATGGGCGCCCCTTGTGGCTGTTCGGCGTCGGCGATCTTGTCGCAGACCGCACGCGGCCGATCGAACTCTATGAGACGTCAGGCGCCGACTTCCCGCCCGACTTCCGTGCAGCGGATTTCCGGTCGCAAGCATGGGGTAGCGCCGAGCTGGCTTTCGCGTCTGCGCAGGAGGCGCAATTCTCGTGGCGTTCGCTCGATGGAGCGTCGAGCGGCAGCATGCCCATGGTGCCGATCACGCGGTTACGTAGTCCAACCGTCGATGCCGCTCGGGGAGGACGTCCGGCCTGTTTCAGCGGCGCCTGGTTCAACCCCGCGCAATCGGGTCACGGTTTGCAGGTCGGCGTGTTCGACGGTGCGGGTGGACAGCCGCATGTTACGGTGATCTGGTACGCGTTCAATGACGCGCGACCGATCTTCCTGGTCGGCACTGCGCCGAGCGACGCCAATGGCGCCCGCGTGCCGATGCAGGCACCGCGAGGCGCGCAGATTCCACCTGCGTTCCGGCCCGGGGATGTGGTGCGCGAGAACTGGGGCGAGATCGATCTGCGCTTCACCGGCGAAGACACCGCGACCGTGACGTGGACACCAACTGCGATGGGTTACACCGCAGGTTCATTGGGCTTGTCGCGACTCACCCGGGTGCGCGGTCAGGATTGCAACTGAAGTCGGGATCCAGACACCTTCTTGCACCACAACTTGAACGCATTCCTGAGGAACAAAGTCTTGCTGAACTCATTCTTGATGGAGACTCCAAAGTCTCGCGCAACCGTTTTGACCGCTGCCCCGCGACGGTTCGTGCGCGTCAGCGCGCGGCTGATGTTCGCGTTCACGCTTTCGGGCGCATGCGTCG
>JBKJND010000146.1:0-2933 GCA_046596095.1 Ahniellaceae bacterium
CCCACGACAGCACGTTGATGAAACCGGGCGCCACCGCCAAACCACCGGCATCCACCAGACGTAATGCGGGCTGATCCTCAAGCTCGCCGAGTGCCGCGACGCGGTCGCCGCGAATGCCGACATCCGTCACCTTTGGTGCGCCGCCGCTGCCGTCGAACACGAGCCCGTTTGCGATCACCAGATCAAACGGCGCGTCTGCCGCAAGCCTCTCGGTTTTCGCGGCTACTGGTGTACGTGCCGCCTTGAAGACTTCGGCATCTGGATTCGCGTCCCGCCGCCACCAGCGCGTACAGCCCGTCAGCACCAACATGAGCATGAGCACAGTCGCCAACAGGACAAACTTGAGCAGCCGGCGTTCATTGAGCATGTCTTTTCCCGAAGTGGCGACTTGGCGTGTGCAGATAGGTTATCGCCGAAGTCGCACGGGACCAGCGTCGCTGCAGGGCTTGAAACCGAAAATATCCCACTCGACCCCGTTTGCACAGGACGGGTTCGCCGCAGTGGATGGCACGGCCAACGGGCTCTGGTTCTCGCGGTCGGCAGCGACGGGCGCATCGCCCAGCTGCGCTGGTAGTCAATGCTCAGTGATCGTGGCCGGCATGTCCGTCTGCACCGTGCGCGTGGCCGTGCGCCAGCTCGTCCGGCGTCGGCTCGCGCACGTCGAGCATTTCGATGTCGAAGGTCAACGTCTTGCCGGCCAGCGGATGATTGACGTCCACGTCCACCACTGACATTCCGACTTTCAGCACCGTAACGGCACGGGAGCCGTCACGCGTGGACAATGTCGTCGTCTGACCCGCTCGAAGGCGATCAGGTGCCTGAAAGAACTTTTTCGGCACGCGTTGAACGGCGTTCTCGTTGCGCACGCCGTAGCCTTCTTCCGGCTTCACCTGTACCTCGAACCGGTCGCCCGCCGCCTTGCCCAGCAACGCGGACTCGACACCCGCGATGAGGCCGCCCCGCCCCAGCATGATCGCCAGCGGCTCTCCGCGTTCGCGCGAGGAATCGACGTCGGCCGCGCCTTCAGGAGCGTCCTTGTCGCGCACGACGTAGTGAAACACCGCGACTTTTCCGTTCTGGGCTTGCATGGGCGACGTCCGCTTTCCGAAAGGCCCGCAGCGTAGCGTCGCGCTGCCATCGAGTCACATTTCAGATGTCCAGCACTCGCTGAACCGACTCTGGAACATCCCACTCACACTCACCTAAAAATCACAAGACTTGTGGGCTTGCCATAATTTAGCCATATTCCGGCCACTTCACTGGCTGCGGGCCACGAATTTGCGTTTGATGTCGAACTACAACGCCGGGCTGGCCCTCGCGACGCTCCTCTTCTCGATGCTGCTGCAGGGTTGCGCGACTGTTTCCGCACCCAGCGTCGCCGGTATCCGGTCTTTGCCGCAAGCTCGCATCCAGCTGGATGCTCCTGACTTCAACGCCTCGCCCCGCTTCGCCGCGGCACCCCCGCTGGCCGGATTGTTTTCGCGCGGCACGCACGTGCTGGGCAATGTCCTGCAAAGCGCGCTCAGCTTTACCGGCATCCGCTATCGCTACGGCGGTGCCTCCCCACTCACCGGCTTCGACTGCAGCGGGTTCGTCGGCTACGTGTTTCGCGAGAGTGCTGGCCTCAAACTGCCGCGTGCGTCTTACCAGATGGCCAGCGTCGATGGCCGCAAGCTGTCGCGCGAGGAACTGCAAGCCGGAGACCTGGTGTTTTTCGCGCAGCGCAAGCGCGTCAACCACGTCGGCATCTATCTTGGCGACGATCGTTTCATCCACTCCCCAAGCACGGGCGGCCGAGTCCGCACGGACGAGCTGTCGAACAATTACTGGCGCAAGCGCTTCGTCAACGGCAAGCGCGTGCTGGATCCGACCCAGTTGGCCGACGCCCAGCGTGTGGCAGACGCAGCGCCCATCGCTCCACCCACGACGCAAGCCGGAGGCGCCGAGACGGCTGTTGGCTTGTTCGGCGGCGCTGGTGGCGGCGCGCGCTGAGGACTTCGCGTCTGCGGTTGCGCCTCGCGTCGCTTCTACATTTTCCCGCTCGACCCAAGAGTCCTGTTTGCGGCCCCACGCGCAGGCGGCCGCAGTCGCGTCTGTAGACGCTTGCGACAAAGCGCCAGATCCTGAGTCCGCGCGAGGCGCTGGTCTGTCGCGGTAGCGCTTTCGGAGCTGGACCACGCGGCGCGGAACTCCACGAACGCTGCGTACGCGCGCAACATCCCGCGCAAATCCCTGATCAGGATATCGAGCAGGATCGCGTCGTCGAGAAGTCCGATCACGCCAATCTCGTCAGGCACCAGATCTTCCGGATCGGCAAAGTACGCCAGTACCCGCAACACTTCGACCTGGAATCTCGGGGGCAGCAACCAGTCTTCGTCTTCGAGCATGACGATCAATCGCTGCACATCAGCGATGCGCGCTCGCACGTAGCCGGGGGTGCAGGCGATCGGCAGGTGATCGAGCGCGTACTTCGCCCCCTCGAGGATGTGGCAGGGGTCGGCGCTTGCGGCAAGCGCTTCGGCGCGAGCCAGCGCATCGCGGAACCGCAGCAGATCATCTTCCTCGAGTTGCAACGTAACGCGCAACGGATTCTCCTGGGACTGGTGGACACTTGAATTCTGCCTCAGTTCGGGTATGCAATGCCTTGGGCTCGTCACCTGCGGGAATCGGCAGCAGCGCATAGCACCGCTCTACAAAAGCTCGCGGAGTCCGCTGTTGTAGTGCCGGGCTATGCCCGGCATCAGCCTTCGCAAGGTGCCGACCTTCGCGTACCCATGGCATTGGCGCCGCCGCTCCGCTACAGTGCGCGCCGCGATCGCCCGTCTGCGTTGATCCCTCCGGTCGTCGAATGCCGCAAGTTGCGAGTCCCCTCGCAGCGGTACGTCGACCACCCGCACGGTTCGAAGCGATCGCCCGGAGCCAAGCTATTCGGC
>JBKJND010000166.1:0-5339 GCA_046596095.1 Ahniellaceae bacterium
GTCGATCACGGCAAGTCGACACTTGCCGACCGCATCATCCAGATTTGCGGCGGCCTCGAGGCGCGCGAGATGGAAGCGCAGGTGCTCGACTCGAATCCAATTGAGCGCGAGCGCGGCATCACCATCAAGGCGCAGTCGGTATCGTTGCCTTACAAGGCGCTCGACGGCAACACCTACCAGCTCAACTTCATCGATACACCCGGGCATGTCGACTTCTCGTATGAAGTGAGCCGCTCGCTCGCGGCATGCGAAGGCGCATTGCTCGTGGTCGACGCGGCGCAAGGCGTCGAGGCGCAATCCGTCGCCAATTGCTACACCGCAGTCGAGCAAGGCCTCGAAGTGGTGCCGGTGCTCAACAAGATCGACCTGCCCACCGCCGACATCGAACGCGTCAAGCAGGAGATCGAAGCCGTGATCGGACTTGATGCATCGCGTGCAATCGCAATCAGCGCCAAGACCGGCTTCAACGTCGAGGCAGTGCTCGAAGCCATCGTCGAACGTATCCCGCCGCCACGGCCGCGCGACACCGATCGCCTGCAGGCGCTCATCATCGACTCCTGGTTCGACAACTATCTCGGCGTGGTGTCGCTGGTGCGCGTGATGCAGGGGCGCATTCGCCCCGGCGACAAGTTGCTGGTGATGTCGACCGGCCGCGTGCACGAAGCCGGGCAAGTCGGCGTGTTCACGCCCAAGCGCAAGGCGCTGGAAGAACTCGGACCCGGCGATGTCGGCTGGGTCACGGCGTCGATCAAGGACGTGCATGGTGCGCCAGTCGGCGACACCCTGACCCTGGCCAGCTTGCCCGCGCCGGGGCCACTGCCGGGGTTTCAGGAGATCAAGCCGCGCGTGTTCGCAGGCTTGTTTCCGGTCGATGGCGAGGACTATCCCGACCTGCGCGAAGCTCTGGACAAACTCCGCCTCAACGACGCCGCGCTCAGGTTCGAGCCCGAGAGTTCCGAGGCCATGGGTTTTGGCTTCCGCTGCGGGTTTCTCGGCATGCTGCATCTTGAGATCGTCCAGGAGCGGCTTGAGCGCGAATACAATTTGAACCTCATCACCACCGCCCCGACCGTGGTGTACGAAGTGCTCGAGGTCGATGGCAAGATTCTGGTGCTGGACAATCCAGCCAAGTTGCCGAATGTCAGCCGCGTCGCAGAAATCCGCGAGCCGATCATTCTTGCCACCATCCTGACGCCGCCGGAGTACGTGGGCTCGATCATCAAGCTCTGCGAGGAAAAACGCGGTGCGCAGACCAATCTGCTGTATCTCGGCAGCCAGGTGCAGGTGAGCTACGAGTTGCCGATGGGGGAGGTCGTGCTCGACTTCTTCGATCGCCTGAAATCCATCAGCCGCGGCTACGCGTCGCTCGACTATCATTTCCTGCGTTTCGAGGCAGGACCCTTCGTGCGGCTCGACGTGCTGATCAACGGCGACCGTGTCGACGCGCTGTCCAGCATCGTGCATCGTGCGCAAGCCGATCGTCGCGGTCGCGATCTTGTGGAGAAAATGCGGGAACTCATTCCGCGACAAATGTTCGATGTAGCGATCCAGGCGGCGGTCGGTGCGCAGGTGATCGCGCGGTCCACCGTCAAGGCCCTGCGCAAGAACGTGTTGGCCAAGTGTTACGGCGGCGATGCGTCGCGCAAGAAAAAGCTTCTGGAGAAGCAGAAAGAAGGCAAGAAGCGCATGAAGCAGGTGGGACAGGTGAACATCCCGCAGGAAGCGTTCCTGGCAGTGCTTAGAACCGATAACAAGTAAGTCACAAGACCTGAAATCCTCTGGAGTGATTCGATGAATGCGACCACCCTGCCGACGCGCGGAATGCGCGACGGCATCGTCAGCCTGCTGTTCGTGCTCGTGGCGGGTTATGTGTGCTGGCGGCTCTGGAGCACCACCCAGGATTTCGCGGCGATCCTGACCTTCCTCACGATTGCCACCGGCACCGTGTGGTTGCTTGATCGCGTGCTGTTCGCACGCGGACGGCGCGCACGCGCGGAACTCGCCACTAGCAGCCTCGCGGGCGACACTGCGGCACGAGTGCAGGCTGCCTCAGTCCTCATGCGCGAGTCCTCGTTGGTCGAGAACTGCCGCTCACTGTTTCCGGTGATCCTGGTCGTGCTCATGCTCCGTTCGTTCCTGGCCGAGCCGTTCCGGATCCCTTCAAGCTCGATGATGCCGACCCTGCTCATCGGCGATTTCATTCTGGTCAACAAGTTTGCCTACGGCGTGCGGCTGCCCGTGCTCAACACCAAGTTCATCCAGGGCAGTGCTCCGCAGCGCGGCGATGTCGCGGTGTTTCGTTTTCCGGGCATGACGCCCGACGATCCGACGCGCGGCACCAATTACATCAAGCGCGTGATCGGCGTGCCCGGGGATCGCATCAGCTATCGGGACAAGGTCGTGTACATCAACGACGAGCCGGTGGAGCAGGTACTCGAAGGCGATTATCTCGGCACGGGTGCCGGCCAGGAAATGACCGGAGCGCTGCTCAAGACCGAAAAGCTGCCAGGCGCAAACCACCGCGTGCTGCAACGGCCGTTCGGTCAGCAGCCAAGCGTGGAAGGCACCTGGACCGTGGGTCCGGATCAGTATTTCGTCATGGGCGACAACCGCGACAACAGTCTGGACTCGCGCTACTGGGGCATGGTCCCGGAGGCCAATCTGGCGGGCAAGGCGTTCGCCATCTGGATGCACTGGGATGGGCAGGCCGGCAACGTCGATTTCAACCGGATCGGCAATGTCGTCAAATGACGTAGGATGCAAGCGTTGATGCAAACGCCGCTGTCCAACGTCGCTCGGGGAGGCATGAGAATGAGTAAATTACGCCGCCAGCAGGGCATGACCCTGCTCGGATTTCTGATTGTGCTGATGGTCGTCGCGTTTTTCGCGTTCATCGTGATAAGACTATTTCCGGTTTATTCCGAGAACTACGCGGTGACGCGGGCGCTCAAAGCCCTCACGGTCGAACCGGGCCTTGCCACCGCAGGCCCTCCAAAAATTCGCCAGTCGCTCGATCGCAAGCTCTACATCAGCTACGCCAAGAACTTTGCGGCCAAGGACGCCAAGATCGCCGCGCACTTCGTAATATGCCCGAACGTTGTAGCCGCCCTCGGGCATATTACGAAGTGCGCGGCGATCTGCTTTACAACATCGATTTCGTGGTGACGTTCGACAGCTCGGTGCTGGTGACCAACACCCGTGCCACTGGCGACGACGCGTAAGCTCTTGCTCGTTCTTGATTACGTCTTTGGCAATCCCGCATTGCTGCGGCAGGCACTGCGGCACCGCAGCGCCGGGGCACCGCACAACGAGCGCATGGAGTTTCTTGGTGATGCGTTGCTCGGAGCCATCGTCGCCGAAACGCTGGCCGAGCGTTTGCCGCGAGCCGACGAAGGCGAGTTGACGCGTGCGCGCACGAGCGTCGTGCGGGAATCCGCGCTGGCGGACGTGGCCAGAGGATTGAGCTTGGGCGACGCGCTGGTGGTGGGACCTGGGGAGCTCAAGAGCGGCGGTCGGCGTCGCGATTCCATTCTGGCCGATTCCCTGGAAGCCGTGATTGCCGCCATCTATTTGGATGCGGGTTGGGATGCATGCCGTATCCAGGTGCGTACACTTTTCGCTGAAGTCATCGAGCGAGCCATCGAGGCGCGCACCGACAAGGATCCGAAGACTTTGTTGCAGGAATGGTTGCAGGCACAACAACTGGCGTTACCGGAGTACCAATTGCTCGATACGACAGGGCCTGAGCACGCGCGCGAATTTTCGGTGCGTTGCCTCGTGGCCGAGCCGGCGCAGTTTGCGGACGGCGTCGCAGGCAGCCGCAAACTGGCGGAGACTGCAGCTGCGCGCATGGTGTGCGTGATGCTTGGCGTGGTATCGCAAGCAGGAGTCGACGATGACCGCGTCTGAGCCCCGGAACCCGGCATTCCGCGCCGGCACCGTCGCGCTGGTAGGTCGACCAAACGTCGGCAAGTCGACCCTGGTCAACGCGCTGGTCGGCTTTCGCTTGAGCATTGTCGCGCCCAAGCCGCAGACGACGCGGCATCGGATCCTGGGCGTGCGCACGACGCCCGCGCACCAACTCGTTCTGTTCGACACGCCGGGCCTGCACGACGCGGGTGGTCGGGCGATCAACCGATTGCTCAATAGAACTGCGCGCGGCGCACTGCAGGAAGCCGACGTCATCGCGCTGGTGATCGAGGCGGGCAGTTGGCGCGATGCAGACCAGGTGGTGCTGGCGTTGGCTGCGGCAAGCGGCCGGCCGGTGGTGCTGGTGCTCAACAAGATCGATCGGCTCGCGCGCAAGGACGAGGTGCTGCCGCTGCTCGATGGATTGGCGAGTCGCCATGCTTTTGCGGCGATGGTGCCGGTGATCGCGAACAAGGGCGATGGTATCGACGCGCTCGCCGACACGCTCGCGGCGCTGTTGCCGATCGCCGAGCCCTTGTTTGGTGCGGATGAACTGACCGACCGCAGCGAACGGTTTCTGGTCACGGAGCGCATTCGCGAGCAACTCGTGCGCCAGTTGCATCAGGAGTTGCCTTACGCGACCACGGTGGAGGTCGAACGCTTCAAGCGCGAAGGGCACCGTTACCGCATCGACGCGGTGATCTGGGTCGAACGCGACAGTCAGAAGGCCATCGTCATCGGTGATGGTGGCGCGCGCATCAAGGCGATCGGGACCAAGGCGCGCAAGGAATTGATCGATCTGCTCGGCTCGCCCGTGCATCTCAATCTCTGGTGCAAGGTGCGCGACGACTGGTCGGACGATATCGAGTCGTTGCGGCGCTTCGGCTATGGCGAATAAGCCCTGACCGCGATGCGCCGGATCGAGCGCGAGCCGGCGTTCTTGCTGCACGTGCGGCCTTATCGCGAAACCAGTGTGCTGATCGAGGCGCTCAGTGCCAATCACGGAAGGGTAGGATTGGTGGCGCGCGGCGTGCGCGCCGCGCGACCGCGTTGGCCGCGCGGTTTGCTTGAACCTTTCCAGGCTTTGAGCATCGGATTTCAAGGCCGTGGCGAGCTGGCTCAGCTGACCGCAGTAGACACCGACGCCGTGCTGCCGCGACTCGAAGGCGAACGCCTGATGTGCGGCCTGTATGTCAACGAGCTGACCTTGCGGCTGCTGGCTCGCGACGACCCGCATCCAACACTGTTCGACGCGTATCGCGATTGCCTGGTGGCATTGCACGGCGAGGGCAGCGCCGCGTGGACCCTGCGCAAGTTTGAGCGCGACTTGCTGGGCGCGCTAGGTTATGCGCCTTCATTGACGCACGATGTCGAGGGGCGGCCGCTCGGTCCGACGCTCAGCTATCGGCTCGATCCTGAGCGAGGCGCGG
>JBKJND010000316.1:0-5057 GCA_046596095.1 Ahniellaceae bacterium
GGACGCAGTTCCTGGCTCACGGTGTCGCACCGAAGAGGCGCGTGTAGTGCGCGGTCGCAATTGCGAGTTGATCGAGCGCGACCCATTCATCGGCAGTGTGCGCCTGCGCAATATCGCCGGGGCCAAACACCAGTGCGGTCAAACCGGCGGCCGAGAACAATGCGGCTTCGGTCCAGAAGTCGACGGCGTTGCCAATGGGCACTCCACAGGCGTCGGCGAGGTCGCGCGCCTTGAGTCGCGCGTCTTCTGCATCCGCGCCTTCGCCCGATGGCAATGCCGCACCACGAAATGTCTCACGATAACTCGCAAGCGATTCGTTCGGCAGGAACGAACGCCAACGCGCGTGCAGATCGTCCATCGATTGCGAAGGCAGTGGACGGAAACCGAACTTCAGCTGCGCATGCGGGGCGATCATGTTGGCCTTGATGCCGCCTTCAATCCGGCCGATGTTGAAGCGGAGTCCGGTCAATCCGCCAAAGCGCGTGTGTGCTTGGGATTCGACATGATCGAGCGCGCGCGACGACCAGCGCACGGCTTGATGCAAAGCGCTTGCTTCAAGCGCATGCGCGTCCGACGCATGCCCGGCGGTGCCGCGAAATTCGAGTTCCACCGAGCTGATGCCGCGATGCGCGAGCACCGCTTCGCATCCAGTCGGCTCGGCTACAAGGACCGAATGGAAGCTGTGGTCGCGCGCAAGAAACGCGGCGATGCAGCGCGCGTCGTTGGCCTCTTCGTCGGTGGTGAACAGGATCGCCGCTTCGCCCTCCGTAAGCTGCGCAGCCGCCAGCATGCACGCGGCTGCGCCCTTGATATCGCAGGCACCGAGTCCGATCGCACGCTCTTCGGTCACGCGCAAGCGCAATGGATCGGCGCTCCACGCTGGTGACGACGGCACCGTATCGAGGTGCACATTGCACAGGATCGACGGCGTGCCGCGCACCGCCAGCATCGACACCGCACCCGCGCCGTGATCGGTAACTTCGCAGCGAAAATCCGGCAGCTGCGCGCGGAGGTAATCGAAGATCCCATGCGAATCGATGGCGCGCGGCGGATTGCGCGTGTCGAACGCGACCAACGCCTCCAGATGCCGCAACACGTCACTCACGAGAGATCACTCATCCGGCGCACCGCGGTTGACTTCGGCCCACAGGGTGCTGCTCATGCCGTAGAGCTTGATGAAGCCTTCGGCTTCAGCGACGCCCCAGTCGGCCGACTGCGCGTAGGTCGCGCCTTTCGCCGTCAGAAGATGCGGTGACTCCACGGCGATAGCGTCGACGCGACCGCCCTGCGTCTGGAGAGTTACAGTGCCATTGACGCACGCCTGACTCGACGCAAGAAAAGCCTCCAGATCGCGCTTGAGCGGGTCGTGATAGAAACCCTCGTACACCAGCTCGACCCATTGCTTCGCGATAGCCGGCTTGAAGCGGTTCTGCTGCTTGGTCAGCACCGCTTCTTCGAGCGCGCGATGTGCGATCAACAATGCCGCCAATCCCGGCGCCTCGAATACGATGCGACCCTTGAGGCCTATCGTCGTGTCGCCGGTGTAGAGACCACGGCCCACGCCATAACGCGCAAATTCACGGTTGAGCCGCGCGAGCAATTCGTGACCCGGTAGCCGAGTGCCGTCGAGCGCCACAGCCTCACCACGTTCGAAAGTTATCGCGAGGCGCAGCGGCGTTTCGGGCCACTGCTCGCGCGGTGCGCACCAGCCGCCCGCACCGGTGCCTGGTACCTGCCAGCGATCGATCTCGCCGCCCGACATGGTCACGCCCAGCAGATTCTCGTTGATGGTGTAGGCCTGCTGTTTCGCACGCACCGCGAACCCGCGATCCTCGAGATAACGCTGCTCGAAAGCGCGCACCTCCGTGTGTTCGCGCTGGATCTCGCGGATCGGCGCCAGAATCTCGTAGTCGCCCAGCGCCTTGACCGAGAGATCGAATCGCACCTGATCGTTGCCCATGCCGGTGCAGCCGTGCGCAATGCGCCGCGTGCCGAGTTCCACGCACCGCGCCAGCGCAGCTTCAACGATGAGGTATCGATCCGACACCAGCAACGGATATTGCGCCTGATAGCCCTCGCCGGCCCACACAAATGGCTTGACGAAATGGGACCAAAGCGCGGGACCGCCATCGACTGTGAGGTGCGATGCGACGCCCAGCTCATGTGCGCGTTGCTCGATGAAGCTACGTTCTTCCGCGTCGACACCACCGGTGTCCGCAAAGACGGTGTGCACCGCATATCCCTGCGCCTGCAGGTACGGCACGCAAAAGCTGGTGTCGAGCCCGCCGGAAAAGGCGAGCACTACATCGCGCGAGGGTGGTGCGCTCATGACTGGTCTCCTGACATATCACTGCCCGCGAGCAGCGTGGCCATGACGGCCTTCTGCACATGCAGCCGGTTCTCGGCTTCGTCGATGGCAATGCAGGCAGGCGAGTCCATCACGCCATCGGTCGCCTTGACGTTGCGCCGCAGCGGCAGGCAGTGGCTGAAGACCGCGCCGGCGGTAAGCGCCATCTTGCGCTCGTCGACGATGAAGTGACGATACGCATCGCGTGGAGGTTGCTCTGCATCCCATCGCCCGAAATACGGCAGTGCGCCCCAGCTCTTGGCGTACACGACCTCGGCGCCGCGATACGCCGCCTCGATATCGTGACTGATCTGGAACGAACCGCCATTCTCCATCGCGTTGGCGCGTGCGATTTCGAGATATCGGGAATCGAGCGCGTAATCGGGCGTCGGACACAGCAGCGTCACATCCATGCCCATGCGCGTGGCAATCTGCAACGCGGAGTTCGCGACCGCCGTGTTGAGCGGTTTCGGGTGATAGGTCCACGTCAGCACGTACTTGCGCCCTCGCAGGTCCGCACCGTATCGATCGCGCAACGCCATCGCATGCGCCAGCTCCTGACAAGGGTGCAGAATCGTCTCGAGATTGATGACCGGCACGGTCGCATGACGCGCGAACGCCTTGATGACGCGATCCTCGCGATCGACCGACCAATCCTGGAACTTCGGAAACGCGCGCACGCCGATCAAATCGACGTAACGCGAAAGCACGCGCGCGACCTCAGCCACGTGCTCCTCCGCGTCGCCGGTCATGACCGCGCCCGGCTCGAACTCGATGCCCCAGGCATCCTTGCCCGGCGCCAGCACGACTGCGTGCCCGCCCATCTGCCATGCGCCCAGTTCAAACGAAGTGCGCGTGCGCATGGACGGATTGAGGAACAGCAGCGCGATGCTGCGGCCCGCCATCGCATTCGAAAGCGGCGCATCGCGCAGCCGCGCGGCAAGATCGAGCAGTGCATCGAGCTCGGCGCGCGAATAATCCTGGGTGTCGAGGAAGTGTTTCATAACATAGGGTGCGACCACAGGTGTCCATTCACGAAAACACATCCTCCACAAAGCAAAAGCCCGGCGATGGCCGGGCATGCGAAATCGGGAAACCGCTCGCGCCCGGTCAGGTGTGACAGCGCGGGCGCGCGCGCGACGTCATGCTCGAAGCCTGATCGGCTCCGAGATCAACGTTTGGGTCGCAGCGCAGAATCGAATTCATGCCGGCATTGGAACACGCATGATGCGCTGCGGGCAACCCGGGCACTGGAAGCGACTAGCGCGAGGGCGTGACGCCCACCCGCACGCGTAGCCGCGAGCCCGGGTCGTAATCGAGACGCGACATGAAGACGTCGCCGCGATAGCGATATTCGACGTCGTAGCCGACCAGCTCACGACGTTGCGCCACGTCCTCGACCATGCGGCAGCGCGTGCGCACTTCGCCGTACTCGCGCGCCCGACCGCCATTACTCTGATCGACATTGCGACCGACGGCGCCGCCGATCACTGCACCCGCGATGGTCGCCGCACGGCGTCCGTCACCGCGCCCGACGGTGTTGCCCAAGGCACCACCTACGATCGCGCCCACCACCGTGCCACCCGTCGGATCGCCACCGCCCGGCTCGACACGCGTCACTTCCTCGTCGAAGCACTGCTCGCGGGGGCGCGAGTCGCGCACCTGTTCGAAAACGGGATCGACGCGAAGCACATCGGCGAATCCGTATCGAATGTTTTCGGCGCTCATCGCAGCACCCCCCGCATAGAGCTGGGCGGCGGCACCTGCGCTCAGCGCGGCCAATGCCAGCGATACCAGCGGAGGGTAAAAGCGGTTCATGGCGCAGACTCCAGAAATCAGGGCCGTCTAACGCGGCCATCCTTGCGCTGCATCAAAACATCCTCTCGCTGAATCGAGGCTGTGCAAATTTCACTTTTCCTGAACATTTGATGGGGTGGCTACAATTGGTGCCCTCCAGGAGTTGCGATGCCCCTTCACCTCTACAACAGCCTGACGCGGCGGCTCGAGCCATTCGCGCCCGCGAATCCCGCTCGCCCGACGTTGTACGTCTGCGGGCCGACCGTCTACAACTACGTGCACATCGGCAACGCCCGTCCATACGTGGTGTTCGGGCTGCTCGCGCGCCTGCTGCGTGCGCGCTACGGCGCGCTTGCTTACGCCCGCAACATCACGGATATAGACGACAAGATCAACCGTGCCGCGCACGACGCGGGTGTGCCGATCAAGGGCATCACTGACCTCTTTGCTGTGGCGTTCCGCGAAGACATGGCGGCGCTGGGCGTGGACAAGCCCGATATCGAGCCGCACGCCACCGATCACATCGACGAAATTGTCGCGATGTGCGCGGCGTTGATCGCGAGCGGTCATGCGTACGCCGCCGAGGGTCATGTGTTGTTCTCGGTGGCGTCGTTTGCGGACTACGGCAAGTTGTCGCGACGCGACCCCGACGAGATGCTCGCGGGTGCGCGAGTGGAGGTAGCGCCCTACAAGCGCGACGCGGGCGACTTCGTGTTGTGGAAGCCGTCGACCGACGACCTGCCCGGCTGGGAATCGCCTTGGGGCCGCGGCCGCCCGGGTTGGCATATCGAATGCTCGGCGATGGCGGCGGCGCACCTCGGCGTTACGCTCGACATCCACGCGGGCGGCGTCGACCTCCAGTTTCCGCACCACGAGAACGAGCTTGCGCAAAGCGAATGCGCGCATGGCGGCA
>JBKJND010000068.1:0-3436 GCA_046596095.1 Ahniellaceae bacterium
GCGGACCACGTTGTGTCGTCGCACGCGCGCAGCATCCGCGCCGCCGCCGCCGCGTACAACGGGAGCGCCAGCAGCAAGAGAAGCAGCGTCGCGGGATGGGTGAGGAAAGCGACCGGCGCGGTCAGCGCCAGCGCCGGCAGAAAATAGCGCAGGCGGGCAAACCACGAACCGCCGCGCGAAGGGCGTATCGACATGCGCGGCAGTATACGTAAGCGCGCGGCATGACTTGCGTGCGTACTGAGCCCCTCTCCGCTCGGGAGAGGCCAACGCATCGTCGTCTGATACCTGATTGTGCGGCGAAGCCAGACTTCATCCCTCTCCGGCCCTCCGGGCGTGATTGTGCGCGCGAGCAGTGCTCGCAAGCGCGCCCAATCACCCCCCGGAGAGGGACCGAGGGAGAGGGTTCCAGTTCGCCATGTCTCGTCCTAACAATCAGCGACTCGCAAGATCGAACCCTCTCCCCAACCTCTCTCCCGGGGGGAGAGGGGCTCTCCTAACGTTCGCCGCGAATGCGCTCGTGCAGGCGGCCGCGGCGCGCGAGGGCGCGCGCGAGCGCGGCCGCGAAGACCGATTCGGTGGCGTAGACATCGACACGCGAGCGAGCGCGAGTCAGTGCCGTGTACACCAGTTCACGACCGAGCACGCGCGCATTTTGTGGCGGCAGGACCAGCGCTATTCCATCGAACTCGGCGCCCTGGGATTTATGCACGGTCAACGCGAACGCGCTGGTATGCGCGGGCAGTTCGCCCGGCGCAAAAGCACGCAGCACGCCCGCGCCGCCCGCAACTTCTGCCGCGTTGCCGTTTTCCGCACGGCCCTCTGCCGCACGGCCGACAAACCACACGTGCGCGCGCCCCTGTGCATCCAGCAAGGTCACGCCGATGTCGCCGTTAAACAAATGTTTACCGTAATCGTTCTGTTCGATGATGACGGCGCGCCCATGAAAGCCGCCGTCGCGCGTGCCGCGGGCACCGCGTTCGCGCAGTAAACCTTCGATACGTGTGGCGATCGCCAGGCTGCCAAAGGGACCCTGACGCAGGGCGCACAAGCATTGCCAACGCGTCAGCTCGGCGAGCGCAACCACGGGGTCGGTTGCAGCCAGCAAGGCATCGAAGCGCCCCGCGCCCGCGATGGGCGCAATCTCGGCGTCGAGCGCGCGCGTCAGCGCAGCGGCGACGGGTGCGTCGTGCCACGCGCGCTGCGTGCGCAGAAGCTCCAACGCGAGATCGTAGTCGCCGCCCTGCACCGCGTCGAATAGTGGCGCCAGCGCAGCATTGCTGCGACGACTGCGGATCAGGCGCGCGACGCGCGGCAGACCCGGCGGCGATGCGTTTGCAGGATCACGCGTCGAGTCGGACGACGCCACTCGATCAGATGCGCGCACGAGATCGGCGAGCACCGAGCCCGCCGCCACCGATGCAAGCTGATCGGGATCGCCGGCGAGCAAGAGCAAGGCATCGGGCGGCGTCGCCTCGAATAACTGCCGCATCATCGCCAGGTCCACCATCGACGCTTCGTCGATGGCGATGATGTCCGCAGTCAACGGACTGTGCGCATTGCGCGCAAAACTGCGCTGCATCGGTCGATATTCCAGCAGGCGATGCAAAGTGCTGGCCTCGTCCGGAATCTCGTCCAGCCATGCGAGCACCTGCGCATCGCGGCACGCGCCGCGCAGTTGCTGCTTGCCTTGCTGCAAGGCTTCGGCAATGCGTTGCGCCGCCTTGCCGGTGGGCGCCGCCAGCTTGATCCTGAGCGGCCGTCCGGCGATGCCGCGTCGCGCCAGTAGCAGCCGCAGCAGCGTGTGCGTCTTGCCGGATCCAGGCGGCCCGGTCAGCAGCAGCAAGCGCGCATCGAGTCCGGCGAGCGCCGCATCGCGCTGATCGGCGTCGTCGCTCGCGAACAACGCAGGGAAAAACGCTGGAGTACCGTCATCCGCGACGGCAGGCGTCAGCCCGACCGCGCAACGCGCACGCACTGCGAGTGCGAGCGCGTGCTCCTGCCGCCACACGCGCGTGAGATAGCACGCGCCGTCTGCTTCGAGCACCAGCGCGCGGCCCTCGTTTGCTTCGCTGGTTCCGACCCAGAAGCTGTTCGCAAGATGCGCACGCCAGTCGATCCAATCAGGCCACCTCGGTCCGTTCGGAAACAGCGGCGTGCCGCCGAGTTCGGTGAGTTCCGCGCACGCGTCGCCTTGCGCTTCCGCCGCAGCTGCGGCGAGTACCGCCAGCGCAACCAGGGGATCCTTGCTGCGCGCTTGCGTCCAGCGCGCGAGATGGCGTTCGAGCGCGCCGAAGTATTCGCCTTCCGGTAGCGCCAGTGCGGTAGCCAGAGTCGACTCTGCATTCATCGCGGAGCTTCCCCGGCGCAGTCCGCATCGAGCGCCTCGATCAACGCTCGCGGCAAACGCTCGCGGAACACGCCGTCACCGCCCGCGTCGAGCCCCCGCACAAACAGATACAGCGCGCCGCCGCAGTGGCGCTCGAAGTCGTAACCCGCAAGGCGCTGGCGCAGATAACGATGCAAGGCCAGCTGATACAACGTCAGCTGCAGACCATAGTGGCCGCGCTGCATGGCGAGCAGCAGACCCTCGCCGCGATACGCGTCGACGCCATCGCCAAGATCGTTGCTCTTGTAGTCGGCGACGAAGTAACGGCCGTCGTGGCGCAACACCAGATCGATGGCGCCCGTCAGTATTCCCGTGAGCGGCGCCAGCGTGGGCAGCGACGGCAACAAATGCGCGCGCTCGTGCGCCGCGAACACCGCCGGCCAGCGCGCGAGCTGCGCGCGCTCAAGGGCGAAATCAAAACGCAATTCCGCGAGACGATCCTGGCGCGGCAGCGATCGCAAAGTCGCACCGCCGGGCAGCAGCGGTGTCGCCAGCGTGCGTTCGGTCAGCGCGGTCAACGCCGGCAGCGCCTGTGCCGACACGCCGCTTTCGCGCAGCGCAGCAAGCAACGTTTCGGTCTGCGCTGCGAGCGGCTCGCACCAGTCGACGCGTTCGAGGGCGTAGTGCAGGGCGTTGCCGAAGCTCGCGCCGTGCCACTCGCGCAGGCGGTTTAGTGCGATTTCAGATGGGGCTTCAACAGCGCTTTCGCCCAACCCAGCATGCGGCGATTCGACAGCTCTCTTGCCCGACAGACTGGTGCTTTCCGACGCGTCCTCGAAGGCTAATGCCTCGTCTTCCGCAGGTGCCGCGACGACCGCAGCGAGGCCGCGCTCGCGCTCGCGCAAAACGCTGGTGAAACTGTGCACGGACCAGCGCTGCGAGCGTGATGGTCGCTCTCCACGCAACCGAAGTTCAGCGTCGGGCAATGCGTGGCGATCGCACCCGCACCGCCGCATTGCTCCGGGCGTTGGCAGGATCGCCACGCATTGCCCGACGCTGAACTTCAGTTGCGTGGAGAGCGACCACCACGCTCGCAGCGCTGGTCCGTGC
>JBKJND010000092.1:0-3465 GCA_046596095.1 Ahniellaceae bacterium
CCGAGGATCAACAAGTTTCCGTGATGACCGATGGGCGTGAGAAACGCCACCACCGCGCCGAGCGCAGTGCAGACCACGAACGGCGTCGGCGACAATCCCAGCGACTGCGCCAAGGCAATCGCGATAGGACCGAGCAGGACCGTGGTCGCCGCGTCCGACAGGATCTGTGTCAGCAGCCCCGCGACGGCAAACATCACCAGCAGGATCGACAACGCCGACCAGCCGCTCACCAGCAACAGCAATGCATCGGCCAGCAATTTCGCGGTGCCGGTTTGTTGCATGGCGATGCCGAGCGGAATCACGCCCGCGATCATCACGAACACGCGCACGTCGATCTCGCGATAGGCCTGACCAATATCTACGCAACGCGTGACCACCATCGCCACCGCGCCGAGCAGAAACGCGAGCGGCACCGGCAACCATTCGGTCGCGGCGACGAGAATCGTCACGCCGAGGATGACCAGCGCCAGCGGCGCACGCACGCGTCGCTTGGCCTCGCCCGCAAACGGCACCAGCATCAGGAATCCGTGGTGCGCGGCGAGATCGGCGAAGTCGGCGGGTTTGCCCCAGAGCACCAGCAGGTCGCCTTCGCGCAAGCGCGCGTCGGCGAGGCGCGTCGCCATGTCTTCGCCGCGTCGCCAGAGTCCCGCGATGACGGCGTGGAAGCGGTTGGAAAAGTCGAGTTCGCGGATGCTGCGACCGATGAATTCCGAGCCCGGTGCGACCAGCGCCTGCACCAGTTGCGAATCGTCCTTGTCGTGGCCGTGACCCTTTTGCGCGTCGCCGTAGCGTTCGATCGCATTGAGCGCGATACCGGGATCGTCGTGCAACGACGCGAGCGCGTCTGCAGACGCTTCGACCAGCAGCACATCGCCGCTCAGCAGCACGCTCGTATCGCCGAGGTCGGGCCGCTCTGCATCATCGCGGACCCAGCCGACCATGCGGAATTTGTCGCCCAGTGATTTCTTGAGTTCGGACAGCGGACGCGTGGCCCATCTCGATCCTTCAATGATGAGAAGCTCGGTGCGATAGCGGTCGAGCCGCAAATATTCGTCGTCACCGGGCCGGCCGCTGTGTTTCGGCAACAGCCAGCGCGTCAGCAGGATGTAGACCACGCCAATCGATACCAGCGCCACACCAATCGGTGTGATGGAGAAAATGCCGAGACCTTCAGCGCCGGTGCGTTCGAGCAGGTCGTCGGCGAGCAGGAACGCCGGCGCGCTGACCAGCGTCAGCGTGGTGCCAAGCGACGCCGCGAACGACATGGGCATGAGCAGCCGCGACGCCGACAGACCGTTGGCCTTGGCAAACCGCGTCAGGATCGGCAGCATCATCGCGGTCACCATCACGTGGTGGGTAAACGACGCCATCGCCGCGACCGCCGGCATCACTACCGCGATCGCGCGTGGTTCGCTCTTGCCCGACGCGCGACCGATCCACTGACCGATGTGTTCGGTGATGCCGGTGGCGGCGAGTCCGCCTGAGATCACGAACACCGCGGCGACGATTATCGCGGGCTCGCTCGAGAAACCCGACAGCGCCTGTTTCGGATCGAGCACGCCCGCGATCACCAACGCGAGCAGCGTCAGCATCGCGGTCACGTCGGCGCGCAGGCGTTCGCTCACGAACAGATACAACGCGGCCGCCAGGATCATGAGGAACCAGACCTGGGGCAGCGTTACCTGATGCAGAGCGTTTGCGAAATCCATGCCGGCATTGTGCGATATAAGTGCGCACCCCCGGCATTCGATGCCGCAATGACTATATTGCCGCGATGACTTCCGACCGCACCGTGGTTGCGCTGGCGCAGATTGCGCCGATCTGGCTGGACCGTGCGGCGACGCTGGCGAAGATCGCCGAGTCCATCCGCGAAGCAGGGCGGGCAGGCGCGCGACTCGTCGCGTTCGGCGAGGGACTTCTACCGGGCTATCCATTCTGGGTGGAGCACACGGACGGCGCGCGATTTGAGTCAGGGTTGCAAAAGGAACTCTTCGCGCACTACGTGGACCAGGCCGTGGAGATCGAGGGCGGCGATCTCGGGTCCCTTTGCGTCGCCGCGCGCGAGGCTCGTCTCTGGGCGACGGTCGGCTGCATCGAGCGCGATCGCACACGCGGGCACAGCGTGTTCTGCTCACTCGTAGTGATTGACGACGCGGGCGCCATCCGCAGCGTGCATCGCAAGCTGGTCCCGACGCACGAGGAACGACTGGTCTGGTCGCCCGGCGACGGTGCAGGGCTTGAGACTTTCGCGCTTGATCGCTTCCGGCTCGGCGCGCTCAATTGCTGGGAAAACTGGATGCCGCTCGCGCGCTCGGCGCTGTATGCACAGGGCGAGGATCTGCACGTCGCCCTGTGGCCCGGCAACGCGCGCAACACTGAAACGATCACGCCGTTCATCGCGCGGGAAGGGCGCAGTTTCGCGCTGTCGGTCTCGGGCCTCATGCGGCGCGAGGACATCCCGGACAACACGCCACACGCGGCGCTGCTCCGGGAAAAGCTGCCGGCGACGTGCGCGGACGGCGGTTCGTGCATCGCCGGCCCCGATGGCAACTGGGTTATCCCGCCACGCGTCAGCCAAGGCGAAGAAGCCCTGCTCATCGCCGAACTCGATCACGCCCGCGTGCGCGAGGAGCGCCAGAACTTCGATCCGTTCGGGCACTACTCGCGGCCCGATGTGCTCTCGCTTGGCGTCGATCGCCGCCGCCGCAGCGGCGCCGACTTCAGGCACTAGCCCTCGGCGCGTTTGACGACAACGTCGAGGCGATGGCTCATTCGAAACTGTTCTTGAAGATCGGATCAACCAGCGCAATCACACTCACCGAACTTGCCGGCGCGACGCTTGGGCGATAACCAATCACGCCCGGATAAGCGGCGTTGACCGTGAAAGCGCCGACGGTCGGAGTGGTGATCTCGCAACTGCCGTCGCCGAAGTTGTTTAGCGTTGCCACGCAGCTGCCGTTGCCGCCACTTACACTGACGTTGACGGTGCCGCGCCCGAGCGGCAAGACGCCAGTGGCAAGACGCCGGCTGCGCACGGTGACCGTGAAGGGGCGGCCGGCGAACACGGGACTGGGCGAGATCGACTGGATGCTGGTCGCGGTGTCGGCTGAGCTGAAGATCACACTCACCGAGCCGTTGATCCTCCCGGTAGCATCGGGTCGTTCCGGGATGCCGACGACCAGGTCGTCGACCCGATCGTCATTGAAATCGCCCGCGATGAGCGTGGTGCCGAATGCGTCGTCCGTCAGGGCGTTGCCAGCGATGCCTGGCGTGGCGAGGTCGAAGGTCTTTGAGACTGATGTGTCGATGCCGCTGCTCGAACCGTACACCACGAACACCCGGCCGGCCGCCACGATGCTGCCGACCTGTTCTCCCGGACTGCCGATGGCGAGGTCGTCGAATCCGTCCCGATTGAAGTCGCCACTGGTGAGCGCCGCGCCGAATTCATCGTTTGTCTGGATCAGA
>JBKJND010000101.1:0-3953 GCA_046596095.1 Ahniellaceae bacterium
CGATGTCGTCAATCGGAAACGCGTCGTCGAAACCGTGCGTGCGCGTGGCGCCTTCGGGACCGGCACGCGGTCCGTCCCAGCGTTCGCGATCGGAGTCGCGCTCACGACAGAACAGGATCGCGGCGCCCGCCGCCCGCCCCGGCACCAGCGCGATCACCGCGTTCGGCTCTGGAAAGCCGCAGAGGTAATGAAAATCGCTGTCCTGCCGATACGGATGCATCGAGTCGTTGCTGCGCACGCGCTCGGGCGCCGACGGCACGATCAGGATGCTGTCGTTGCCGGCAATGCGCATGAGCTGCGCGCGACGCCGGGCGAATTCGGTGCTTGCAATCATGCGCGGTCGATCGATGCCGGCGACGCGCGATTCTAGCGGCACAATCCCTCGCGACCGTGCCAACCAGCCTGCGATGGGCGCGGCGCGCCGCTATGCTTGGACGATGCGTTCCCTACCGAGCCGCTGCCTGAGCGCGCGCTGCGCGAAAGTGCTGCTGCGCACGCGTGCCGGCGCGTGGCTGCTGCTGGCGGCATTGGGCGCGATGCTTGCTGCACCGGGTGCCGCCACCGAACGCGTGCATTATTTCCGGCGCATCACCGGCGATTACGACCTCGCGCAAAACACCGTCAATGCGCTGCTGCAGGATCGCGACGGCCTGATCTGGATCGGCACACAAGGTGGGCTGCACCGCTACGACGGATATCGGTTCGAGCTAATGCAGCACGATGCCGAAGAGGCAGGCAGTCTTCCAGACAGTCTGATCACCGCGCTCGCCGAGGATCATCGGCGGGAATTGTGGATCGGCACCAACAGTGGCCATGTGGTGCGCTACGACCGCAGCACGCGCCGGTTTCGACCGCTTGCGGATGCGCGTGCGGCAGGCGATCGCACCACGCGCGGCACAGTCGGCGCGATGCTTGCCCACCCGCAACTTGGGCTGGTAATCGGCGGCGCCAACGGTCTCGATCGAATCGATCTTGAAGGACGCTATCAACAACGCCTGAAACTCGATCCGGCAACGCCAGGGTCGCTGCCGATTCACCACCTCGCCGACGACGGCCAGGGAGGCCTCTGGGTCGCGACCGATCGCGGCGTATTCCGGATACAGCCGATGCCGCTGCGCGCCATTCAGGTGGCCGCGGAGCAATTGCCGGGGCGCGCAAATTGCGTGCTCGAGGAAAAGGGCGGACTGGTTTGGGTAGGAACTTCCGACGGACTTTGGCGCATCGGCGCGGATCGCGTGGCGACGCTGGTGTGGCGATTGCCGGCAGACGCGACTGCGCCGGGTCGCAGCGACATCCGTGCCCTGCGCCGCGACGGCGCGGGCAAACTCTGGATGACGGTTTACGGCCGGGGGTTGGTGGCGCTTGATCCTGCTGCGGGCGCATTCAAACTGTTGCGGCAGGATCCGGCGTTGCCGGGCAGTTTGCCTGAAGATTTCGTACGTCCACTCATCCTCGATCGTGCGGGCATGTTGTGGGTGGGAGGCGACACGCGCGGCGTGTCGCTGGTCGATCCCGCTGGCGCCAAGTTCACCTACGTGGTGGACGATCTCGATCCCGGTCGGTTTATCCAGACCAACAATATCCGCGTGCTGACCCCATCGAGCGGCTCGAAACTCTGGGTGGGCACGGAAGGCGCGGGCCTCAAGCGTTACGACCGGGCGAGCGGCAAGTTCGAGGATCTGACCCCGGCGCTCACCAGCGCGCTCGGCATCGGCGACCAGCCTGTCGTGCTCCGGATTTTTGCGATCGTGCCCGGCGCGGCCGGCCACTGGTGGATCACCAGCAATCTGGGCGTGTTCGATTTCGATGAGCGGGCGCGCCGCGCGAGCATGCTGCCGATCGATCCGGCCGCGCCCAATGCGCTGCGCTCGCACGTGGTACGCGCGATTGCGCGCGAGCCCGATGGCGACCTCTGGCTTGGAACGTTCGATCGCGGACTGGTGCACGTGCCCGCCAGCGGCGGCGCCTGGACGGAGTATCGAAGCGACAGTGCCGGATCAAGGACGGACCGCGCGGACAGCTTGTGGTCGGATGCGGTTCTGGCGCTGAACCTCGACCGCAAGGGGCGCCTCTGGATTGGCACATTCGACGGTCTCAATGTGCTCGACACCGCGAGCGGCAGAATGCAGCGCGTCGCTCAAGCCAGCGCCGCAGCAGATGGTCTGGGTGGCAATCTGGTGCGCGAGATTTTCGAGAGCCGCGACGGCTCCATCTGGATCGGCACACATTCGGGTCTGCATAGATGGCTGGGGGTCGAACGCGGGCGCTATCGCTTCCAGCGTTGGTTGACACGTCACGGTCTGCCCGACGCGACCATTTATGCGATCGAGGAGGATGCTCTCGGACGACTCTGGATTTCGACCAACCGTGGCATCAGTCGCTTCGACGTGGGCGCGGGCACCTTTAGAAATTTCGTTCCGGCCGATGGCTTGCAAGCGCTGGAGTTCAACGCGGGAGCTTCCACCCGGTTCGCGGATGGCAGCATGGCTTTCGGCGGCGTGCAGGGTTTCAACCTGTTTGATCCGGCCCGTATTGCCGACAGCCGCTTTGCGCCAAAAGTGGTGTTGACGGGTTTTCGCAGTGGCCCCGATCGCAGTGTGGTGGGGCAGCCCGGGCAACTTGCCAATCTGTCCTTGCCGCAAAAGGATCGGCTGTTCGCGTTCGAATTTGCGGCCCCCGATTTCGGTGCGGGCGTGCGCACCCGCTTTCGCTATCAACTCGTCGGTTTCGACCCGGACTGGATCGACAACGGCACGCGCAACGAAATTGCGTACACCAATCTCGACGCGGGCCGTTATCGGCTGCGCGTGGCCGCGACCAATCGTGACGGACGCTGGAGCAAACACGAGCTGGCGTTGCCGCTGCGCATCGTGCCGCCCTGGTGGTTCTCGCTACCGTTGCAACTGACATACGCAGCAGCAGCATTGGCGCTGGCCGGCCTCATGTTTTACGCCACGCATCGGCGGCGCCTGCGCCGACGCGAATATCACAAGGGATTGCGCGAGCGCGACAAGCGCTTGCAAGTCGCGATTTGGGGCTCCGGAGATGAGTTCTGGGACTACGACCTCAAGCAACAACGTCTGCATCGCATCGGTGCGGACGCGCTGCTGGGCTTGGCCTCGGATCATGGGCTGAGCGCCGAGGAATGGCGCCGCGATGCGGTGCATCCGCACGACTTGAAAGACGTCGAAGCCCGCTTCGAAGCGCTCGCGAGCGGCGCCACCGACCACTACGAGTCGCAGCACCGCATCCGCAACGCGGAAGGCGACTGGGTGTGGGTGCTATCGCGCGGCAAGGTCGTCGAACGCGACGCGGAAGGACGCGCCGTACGCATTGCCGGGACCGCGCGCGATGTGACCGGCGTGCGTCAGGCGCAGCGCGAGCGACTGATCGCGCAGCAGGTCATTCGGAGCATGAGCGAAGCGGTTACGGTCACCGACCTCGCTTTTCGTTTCATATCGATCAATCCGGCCTTCACGCGGATGCTGGGTTACGACGAGGAGTCGGTGCTCGGCCAGGACGCGAACATCCTCAATGCCGAGCAGCACGACGAGCAGTTTTACGAAACGATTCGCGCCGCGGCCGTCGAGCACGGCCGCTGGAGCGGCGAGCTGTGGCAGCGCTGTCAGAATGGCGAGGAACTGCTGTGTTCGCTCGACGTAAGCGAGGTGCGCGACGCAAGCGACCAGCGCACGCACTTTGTCGGTGTCATCACCGACATCACCGAGCGCAAGCGCGTCGAGCAGGAGCTGCGTTACCTCGCCAACTACGATGGCCTGACGGGCCTGCCCAATCGCGCCTTGCTCGGCGAACGCCTGGCGCACGCATTGATCCGTGCGCGCCGCACCGGTCAGCGTGTGGCGGTGCTGTTTCTCGATCTTGATCGGTTCAAGTACATCAACGACTCGCTGGGGCACAACGCCGGGGATCGCCTGCTCAAGGCGGTCGGCGTG
>JBKJND010000319.1:0-4316 GCA_046596095.1 Ahniellaceae bacterium
CGACACCAGCGCTTCCTCGATGCGTATCTCGTAACGCGCAAACAGGTGCTCGACGATGTCGTCCTTGTTGCGGAAGTGGTAGTAGAGATTGCCGGGACTGATATCGAGCTCATCGGCAATGTGATTGGTAGTGACGTTGGGCTCGCCGCGCACGTTGAACATGCCGAGACTGGCATCGAGAATCCGCTCGCGCGTATTGCTGGCCATCGGCGGAGCTCGCGCTTCAGCGCGCGAGCTTGCTCACCAAATCGACATATTGCTGCTGGGCAGTAGCCTGCGCAGTTCCAGTGAGCTTCGCCCAGGCGTCGTACTTGGCGCCGCCCTTGAAATCGAAGAAGCCGGGTCGCTCGCCGGTGATGTCGCCCTCGCTGCCTTGCTTGTACAGCGCGTACAGCCGCAGCAATACACTGTCGTCGGGGCGCTCGGTCAGCGTCTTGGCCTCTGCTTGCGCCTGATCGAATCGCTTGCCCAGATCGCTCATTTGCGTGCTCCCGTTCGTGCATGCCGGCGGAACGCCCATTAGGCCGAAGTGGACCGATTGGGTCAACACATGCTGCTTTCTAGGCAAACGCGCGATTGCTGGTTATCGTGCAGCGACTGGCGCAGGGGGCGTCGACGGGTTGCGCGGATAAGACCATGAGCTATTTTGTTACGGGCGGCACCGGGTTCATCGGCCGACATCTGATCGAGCGCCTGCTCGCGCGTACTGGCAAGATCCACGTGCTGGTGCGCAAGGGCTCGGAGGCTAAATTCGATGATCTGGTCGCGCGCTGCGGCGCGCCCAAGGGCCGACTGGTAAAAGTAACCGGCGATTTGACGAAGCCGAAGCTCGGACTCTCTGCAGCGGCGATTGCGAGCCTGCGCGGCAAAATCAAGCATGTTTTCCATCTGGCTGCGATTTACGACCTCACCGCAGACGCACAATCGCAGCAGGAAGCCAACGTCGGCGGCACGCAGCGCGCGCTTGATCTGGCCGCCGCCATCAACGCCGGCACGTTCCATCATGTGAGTTCGATTGCCGCAGCAGGTCTCTACCCCGGCGTATTCAAGGAAGACATGTTTGCCGAGGCGGAAGGGTTGGACGACCCTTACTTCCGCACCAAACACGATTCCGAAGGTCTGGTGCGAGCACAGAAAAAGACGCCGTACCGTATCTACCGACCCGCCATTGTGGTCGGTGATTCGCGCACCGGCGAGATCGACAAGATCGACGGCCCGTACTTTTTCTTCCGTCTGATCAAGAAAATGCGCGAACTGCTGCCGCAGTGGATGCCGACCATCGGCATCGAGGGCAGCCGCATCAATCTGGTGCCCGTGGATTTCGTGGCCGCTGCGCTCGATCACATCGCGCACAAGCGCGGACTCGACGGTCACACGTTCCATCTCGTCGATCCGGCACCGCAGCGAGTGGGCGAGGTGCTCAACACCTTTGCGCGCGCGGCGCACGCGCCGGAGATGACCATGCGCCTCGACGCGCGCATGTTTGCGTTCGTGCCGCCCGCAATTCGCGGGGTGATCGGCAATCTGCCGCCAATCAAGCGTTTCACGCACATGGTGATGAAGGATCTCGGCATTCCGCGAGAGGTGCTGAAGTACATCAGCTACCCGACGCGATTCGACACGCGTGAAGCGGAGCGCGCACTCAAGGGCAGCGGCATCAGCGTGCCACCGCTTGAAAGTTATGCCTGGAGGCTGTGGGACTACTGGGAGCGCCATCTCGATCCCGATCTGTTCCTCGACCATTCGCTGAGCGGCCGAATCAAGGGCAAGCTGGTGCTCATTACCGGCGGTTCATCGGGCATCGGACGCGCGGCGGCAATCAAGATCGCCGCGGCGGGCGCACGCACGATCATCGTCGCGCGCAAGCAGGAGGAGCTCGACAGCGCGCGCGCCGAGATTGAAGCCTCCGGTGGCATCTGTCACACCTACAGCGCGGATATTGCGGAGATCGAGGAGTGCGACAAACTGGTCGCGCGAGTACTCGCCGAGCACGGTCCGCTCGATATTCTCATCAACAATGCAGGACGTTCGATCCGCCGCTCAGTGGCGCTGTCGTACGACCGCTTCCACGATTTCGAGCGCACCATGCAGCTCAATTACTTTGGCGCGCTGCGGCTGATTCTTGGATTCCTGCCGGCAATGACCGAGCGCCGACGTGGACACATCATCAATATCTCCTCGATCGGCGTTCTCGCCAATTCGCCGCGTTTCTCTGCCTATGTCGCGTCGAAGTCCGCACTGGATGCCTTTTCGAATTGCGCGCAGGGCGAATTCTCCGACCTCGGCATCGCTTTCACGACAATCAACATGCCGCTGGTGCGCACTGCCATGATCGGGCCGACCAAGATGTACGACAGCGTGCCGACATTGTCGCCGGAAGAAGCCGCCGACATGATCGTGGCGGCGATCATCAAACGCCCAAGCCGCATCGCCACGCGACTCGGCGTGTTCTCGGCGGTGTTGAACGCGGTCGCGCCCAAAGCCTATGAGGTCGTGATGAACACCGCCTACAACCTGTTTCCCGACTCGGCGGCCGCGAAAGGCATCAAGGGCAGGGACGAGAAGCCTTCCAACGAACAGGTGGCGTTCGCGTCGCTTATGCGCGGCGTGCACTGGTAGCGCCGCAAAAGCGGCGGCGCGTCCTTGCGCCGCGAAACCTTCAATCTCGTTCGAATCAATTCACGTCAGGTAGAAGCAGGTGCTTTCTTTCGCTGCGCGTTTGCGGCCTTGCCGCGCGGTGCTGATGCGACCTGCGCCTTTTTTGTTGCCTTCGGTTTGGCGGCGGCGCGGGGTTTGGCTGCTGCCCTCGACTTTGTCTTCGCACGCGCATTCGAAGGGCTGGCCGCTGGGGTGGGCGTGCGGGCGGGCGCTGCATGCTGTTGCCGCACATAGCGATTGAGCTGTTCGACGCGATCGACCAGCGCCTGCATTTCCTCGCGACCGGGCACGCCGAGGCGCGTCAAGGCGCGCGACACGCGATCCTCGAACACTTTCTCCAGGCGATCCCACGTATCGGCGGCGCGCTCCTTGACGTTACTCACGGTGTTCTCCATTTTGTCGCGTACGCCGTCGGCCTTGCCGGAGGCGAAGTGGCGAGTTTTCGATTCAATCGTCTGGCCTTCGCGGATCAGCGCGTCGAACAGTTTCGATCCCTGGTCCTGCGCGCGCGAAAACGCACCGAGGCCCGCCATCCAGATCTGCTGTGCGGACTCGAGCAGCTTGCCCTGTGCGTCGAATTTGGGTTCGGGTCCGGCGGTCTTTTTCTTGAATTTGGGTTCGGTCATGGCGGCATACTCGATGGCGTGGGGGTGAGGCACGCTAGGTGCCGCGCATAGAATAGTCACACTAAGTGCGCAGCGCTGTAATCAGGCGGAATTATTCGCTGCCGCTGCGGCGCCGGGGTCGGCGAACACGTGCAGGAGAGCGACCAACCTGCAGCGACACGTCCAGATCGTCCAGGGCGCGACGCAACTTGCGCGATTGTTCGGTGGGTCGCGGGCGATAGCTGCGCAGTCCCGTAAACATGCTGGCCGCCGGGTTGTCGAGCACTTCATCGCGCAAGGCGATGCCATGCCTTGCCAGCAGCGGCGCCAGCGATTTGCGTTGCTGTCGAAGATCGGCCAGCGTCGCACGAAAGGCGTGCTCGGCAACGCGCTGACGGTTGTCGTAGCTGAAGACGTTGGCAAAGAACATTTCGCCGTCGTCGGAGTTGGGTTCGAACAGGATCAGGTCGGAGTGCGGATATTGGTGGCGGTACTTGTCGAGGCCGACCTGCATGCGCGACTTGAGCAAGGTGCGGAACGTCTGCGACAGAACCGCCGGTAGACCGCTCGCCGTAAGCGTACGAGCGACGCCCGGGTTGTCGCGTGCGTTGGCGGCAACGCGCGACGCAACGTCGAAGGGCACCAGGGAATTGAGCGCCAGCACCAGATCCGCGCCGTCCGCCATGGCGACGGAGGCATGCAAGGTACGACGCAATGCGCCGTCGACGTAATGCTTGCCGTCGATCTCAACCGGTGGATACAGCCCAGGCAGCGCTGCGCTGGCCTGGATCGCGCGCGAAATCGGCACGTGATCGAAGCCGGGGGCGCCAAATCGCACCACCTCGCCAGTGTCGAGTTCGACCGCCACCACGAACAGCCGGCGCGGCAATTCGCGAAAATCGTTGCTGCGGCCGTAATAAGCGAAGACATCGCGCAAGTAGCGATCGATGGGATCGTTATCGAACAGGCCGGCCGGCACCAGAGCGCCCAGCCGCCCGACGACGTCGCCCCAACCGCGGCGGAGCGGATGCCGCATCCAGTCGCCGAGCGAGC
>JBKJND010000413.1:0-3252 GCA_046596095.1 Ahniellaceae bacterium
CACGGTCGCCGCTGGCGTTGTTGATCAGCGCGCCGGAACAGACCAGACCAGAGGAACTCGTACTGAACGCGTAGCCCGCGACCGAGTTGATCTGATCAGGATACGGCGCTCCCTGCGGACACCTAACGTCGACGTTGCAACTACCAGACTTGGCGAAACTGCCAATTCCGCTGAGTATCGACCGATGCGCGGGCGCCACGCGATCAAGCGCGAAGCTGACGCTGCGCGCAAGCGCAAAAGGCACATCGATTTCGAGTGTCGCGGTGTCGCCCACCACGAACGGAGTCTGAAAGCGGCGACCGGCAGCGACATCGGCATCGGTGTACGGACCCCGCGCAATAAGGCCGTCGGCGCCGCGCAAGACCAGACTCGCGCCATGCGGCAGGAACAACTGCGCGAAACCGAAATCCTGCGAGAGCGCGCCGGGCGTGGTGACGGTCAGGCTCCAGCGCCGCATCGGCGCGCCTTGCGCGTTGCGCACGTCGGTCCACGCTCCCGCAGTCGACACCCCGCGCCGCATCGCGACGCCGGGGTCGCGCACGGCGGCATACCGCAGGGGCGTGCCGGTCGGCGCCAGCAAGTCCTCGGTCAGCAGTGCTTCGCGCTCAACCGGTGCCAGTTGCAGCGTAGGCGGCGCGGCGGCGGCGCCGGTCGAGGCAACCGCACAAAACGTGGCGAACAGTGTCTTTGCAAATGGGAATTTGCGCATGGCGAAGCCCTGACAGATATGCATTCGAGCATAGCGCGCAGCAGCGGACCGGACGCTGCCGTCATGCACGTCTCGCGCTGCCGCTAGGCACCGATTCAGGAAGAGTTTCATGAGAACTTGACACCACTCGCGCTCTTGTAGAGCCGAGATTGCTCGGCTGGATGCGTCGGGCGCCATACACGTTGGCTCTCAAGCCGAGCAAGCTTGGCGCTACAACCCGGGGAACTCGACTCAGCTTTGGTACCAGCCGGTGATGGCGAGTCGCGGACGCTCGGCCCACGGGGCGACCAGAGTCACCAGATGATCGGCGGGAACTCGGAACACCGACAGGCTGTTGAAGTGCGGCATGTAGGTTTGCTCGACCGCGCCCTGCGCGTCCACGAACTGGAGCAATCCGCCCCAATCGGCAATCCAGTCGCGCGTCAGGTTCAGCACGTGCGCGTACAGATAACCGTCGCTCGCATGCGAGTCGTTGTGCTGCTTGAGAAAGTGCCCGGGTCGGTAGAGCGTGGCCTGCGCGTTGACTCGGCGGATGCGGGTGTCGCCGGTCAGCGCATGCAGAAACGCCAGGTGCGGAGGCGAGTTGAGGAACTCGAGCACGCGGTGCAGCAGCAAGCCTGGATCGTAACCTTTCTTGTAAGCCTGGATCATCATGTAGTTTTCGTACGCGAATGCGTACTTGCCGCGCGCCGCCTGTTGCACGCGCTCGAGCAACGCCGCGAGCGCCGGTGCGTCGAGCTTCTCCAGCTCTTCCGCGCGAATGGTCTGAACTTCGTTGTCTTCGCGGATACCGAGGTTCCATGGCACGTCGTCGAGCAGGCAACGCTCAAGCTTTACGGCCGCGTCGTCCTGCAGGTAATCGCGCAACTGCACGCGACCCAGACGCTGCAAGGTCGCGCGCGCGACACCGATGTCGATGGAGTTGCTGATCATGCGCGCGGATTGTAAACGAACCCCGCGCGAGCGATCCCGCGCGGGGTAGGTGCGGTTCGGATCAAACCGCGCGCGGCTTTGCGCGCGGTGAAGCCGCGGTTACGCTGCACGCCTCTCGTCCGCGCGACATACGATGCACGACATCCAGGATCTCGCCACGCTCATCCGCGCCGGCACGCCGCTGCTGGTGCTGGAAAGCGCCGAGGAAACGCGAGCGGTCGAGCACTTCCGGCAGGTGCTGGGCCAAGTCATGCGCCCGCTGTATCGCTGGTCGGTCACCGACGGGCTGACGCGGCTCGATCTCGACACCGACACGCCACCCGACGTCCCGCCCGATGCTTCCGCCACGCTGGCCGCGATCAAGGCGCTGCCGGAACGCAGCATCGTGCTGCTGCTCGATTTCCACGGGCAACTGCGTTACGCAATCACGCAGCGCTTCATGCGCGAGATCATCGAACGCCAGGGCGGTTGCCAGCCGCACACGCTGGTGCTGATCGCGGCGCAGGTGGAGCTGCCCGCGGAAATCGCGCCGTACGCGGTGCGCATCGCGCCGAAGCTTCCCGACGAGGCGGAGCTGACGAAGCTTCTACGCGAAGAAGCGTTCGCGTATTCGCGTGAACACGCAGGGCGCCGCGTAACGCTCGACAACCGCGCGGCGAAACTCGTGGTGCGCAATCTGCTGGGACTTACCGCGCGCGACGCGAGCCGCATCCTGCGCCATCTCCTCTTCACCGATGGTGCCTTGAACGAAGGCGACCTGCCGGAGCTCGCCAAGCTCAAGTTCGAGCTGCTCAACAAGGAAGGCTTGCTGCATTTCGAGTACGACACGGCGAAATTTGCCGACGTGGCGGGTCTCACGCGGCTCAAACGCTGGATCGAACAACGCCGCGCGGTGTTTCTCGGCGACCACGCGCCGGCAGGCCTCGATCCGCCACGCGGCGTATTGCTCCTTGGCGTACAGGGTTGCGGCAAGAGTCTCGCGTCGAAAGCGGTGGCAGGCGGCTTCGGCGTGCCACTGGTGCGGCTGGATTTTGGCGCGCTGTACAACAAGTTTCACGGCGAGACCGAACGCAACCTGCGCGAGTCGCTGCGCAATGCGGAAGCGCTCGCGCCCTGCGTGCTCTGGATCGACGAAATCGAGAAGGGGGTCGCGACCTCGGACTCCGACGACGGCGTGTCGCGCCGCGTGCTCGGCTACTTGCTGACCTGGATGGCGGAGCGCAAGGCCAAGGTCTTCATGGTCGCGACCGCGAATGCGATCGACCTGTTGCCGGCGGAGCTGCTGCGCAAGGGCCGCTTCGACGAGATTTTCTTTGTCGATCTGCCAACCCCTGCGGTGCGCGCGGAGGTGCTGCACATCCACTGCAAGCGCCGCAAACTTGACGTCGATGCGCTCGGCATCGACGCGCTGGCAGCGGCGAGCGAGGGTTTCTCCGGCGCCGAGATCGAACAGGCACTGGTCAGCGCGATGTACGCCGCGCACGCGCTCAATACGACGCTCGCGCACGCGCACGTGCTTGAGGAAATTCGCGCGACCAGACCTCTGTCGGTGCTCATGTCCGAAAAAGTCAGCGCCCTGCGCGAATGGGCCGCGACCCGCACCGTCCCCG
>JBKJND010000014.1:0-2749 GCA_046596095.1 Ahniellaceae bacterium
CTGGTCGTGGCCGACCGTGCCGGACGTCTCGCCGAGCTGGTTGCGGCCAGCACGTGAGGGACCGCGTTGCGCAATTGGGTGTTGAGGAATGCGGTTCCACGGATTCGGAGCATTGCACCCGCGGCGGCGGCTGCATGACCGATAATTGCGGGCTCAGCGCAGGCCCGGGGAACCCATGAGTACTAAAATAACCGTGATCCGGGGCGACGGTATCGGCCCGGAAGTGATGGATGCGACGCTGCAGGTTCTCGATGCGCTGGGCGGTTTTGAGTACGAGTTTGCGCAGGCAGGCGTGAGCGCATTCGAGAGCACCGGCGAGTTGTTGCCGCAGGCGACGCTCGACTCGATCCACAAGCACCGGATCGCACTCAAGGGACCACTGGCAACGCCGATCGGCGAAGGTTTTGCCTCGATCAACGTCGAGTTGCGGCGGCGCTTCGACTTGTACGTCAACTTGCGTCCGGCGTTGTCGTTTCCCGGTACGCGCGCGCGCTATGAAAACATCGACATCGTCACCGTGCGCGAAAACACCGAGGGCGCGTATCGCAGCGAAGGCCAGACTCTCTCAGCGGATGGCGACACGGCGCAGTCGGTGATCCAGGTGACCCGGCGCGGATCCGAGCGCATTGTGCGTTACGCGTACGAGTTCGCGCGGCGGACCCGTCGCCGCAAGATGGCCATCGTGCACAAAGCCAACATCATGAAGACGACGTCGGGATTATTCCTCAATGTCGCGCGCGAAGTGGCACGTGAATTTCCGGAAATCGAGACGTCGGAGCTCATCGTCGACAACACCTGCATGCAACTCGTTATGCGGCCCGAGAAATTCGACGTGATCGTCACCACCAACCTGTTTGGCGACATCATCTCGGATCTGTGCGCGGGACTGGTGGGCGGCCTCGGCCTCGCGCCCGGTGCCAACATCGGCACCGATGCGGCGATTTTCGAAGCAGTCCATGGCTCCGCGCCGGACATCGCCGGCAAGGGCATCGCCAATCCCTGCGCGCTGTTGCTGGCGGCGGGGCAGATGCTCGATCACATTGGACGCGACGACGATGCCGCGCGCCTGCGCGGCGCGATCCGCGCCACCCTTGAAGCCGGCGACCGCGTGACGCCGGACCTCGGCGGCACAGGCAGCACGATGGAACTCGCCGCTGCGGTGCGCGGGCGCGTGCTGGCCGGGTAGGTGTCACCACAGGGCAGTAGACGCACAGAAAAACGCCGGGCAAGCCCGGCGTTTTCGCGAACAAGTTTCCAATGCGGCTCGGCTACTGCGGCGCGGTCAACAAGATGAGGGGACTATTGGCGCGCGCAAACACGCCCCCGATCGCGTTCTGCGGTGTCGACGTGTAGGTAACGCGATTGTTGGCTGACTGCAAGCCGCTCGGTTGCGTGAAACCGAAGGTGACTGTGCCCGCGGTCCGATCGACGAACGCCGCACTCGGGCAGCTACGGCAGTACGCGCGTCGATGCACGAGCGAGGTCGTCGTGTTCGCCGAGACGCCGCTGTGCAGCGCATAGCTCCACACAGGATTGCCGTTGAGGTCGTAGTGAAACAGCAAGCTGAAGGTACTTGTACTGGTGCCCACGGCGAAGTTGAGGATCGACCAGCCCCAACCGTCGTCCTGGGCGCCGGCGTGCCAGATGCCGCTGAAATCCGGAGTCGGCCTTACGCTTGCGGTCACGATCGGCTGCATGCACCAACGCATGTTTTGATCGGCACCGAGCGAAAACGTCATGACTGCCACCGCACCTGCCGCGTTTGGACGTCCGTCGTTGCAAGGGGCCTGGCTGGCGGGATTGTTGAAGTCGAGCGCGACCGTGCCCGACTGCGCCGAAACGACCTGCTGCGGCGGCGACATTGCGGCGCTGTAACGGAAGCGGAACAGGCTCTTGCCGTTGACATCCGTATTCGCAGTGAACAAACCATTCTCCACGCTGCCGACGGCCTGGTACCACTCGGGCTCGCCATTGGCGTCGTACGTGTAAAAGGTCAGGGCGTAGATCTTGTCGCGCACGCGGACAAGATCGATGCCGTGGCCGTCGCGACGGACGTCAAACAGATTGTTGGATGCCGGCAAGGGCATAGGTGCGGCCGCCCCAGACGGCGTCGACCAGCCGACCGCTTCGAGCATGGGCGCCGCCAGCAGCAGGCGACGCTGGCTGCCGGAGGCTTGTGCCGTCATCAAGTCCCCACCATGTTGAAATCCGACGTGTGACAACGACGACCCCGGAACGACGGGACTCGGCGTATGCATGAAAATGAAGTTGTCCGGAGCCGCGAAGCTTGCGCCCAAGTTCGCGGAAGACGCGACCGCGCGGGGTTCGTCCCAGCGGAGTCGATCGCTGCCCGTGATCGCGGCCGCACGCTCTCCGTCGGTCATGTCCATGAAGCGTTTCAGCGAGTTGTTGGCCGCTACGCCCACGAGGTTATGACCAAAAGCATCATCTCTACCTTCCAGCTTCTGCCCCACAGGACCCGCTTCCGCACGCGTGTTGACCGTGCTGATGAAACCCAAACCATGCGTAATTTCGTGCAGGGCCACGGCAATGAAATCAACCCTGCCGGGCGCAGGTGCACCGGAAAAACCATAGTAAAAGTCGCTCGGGACCGCAGCTGTATCGATCTGATCGTTAAAGATCACGCGGATGTCGTAAGTGCTATTGCAAGGGCCACCCAGTAGCCCGCAAATTCTTGCGCCCCCGAGCTTGGTCGCGGCGGCGGACGCGTAGTAGGTATTGGCTCGAG
>JBKJND010000038.1:0-2525 GCA_046596095.1 Ahniellaceae bacterium
AGCCCCTGCTTGACCTGCATCGGCGAGTATTCGCTGATCGGCAGATCCTTGAGCACGCACGCGCAGATAGCCGCGCCGCGTGCCTGACCGAGCTTCAGCGCGGAGTCGGGATTCTTCGCCATGAATACCCTCTCGATCGCGACCTCTTCGGGCCCCCATCGTTGAATGGCTTCCGAGACGCCGAGAACAATAGCCTTGAGCCGTTGCGGAAAATCGTCCTCCCCTCCGACCATCAGCGCCGCATGAAACACATGCGTCGCCTTGCCCGCCGCGTCGACATCGACGATGCCGATACCGGTGCGCACCGACCCCGGATCGATCCCCAGAATCCGCGTCACCGCAAAGTCACGCGTAGAGGTCCACGTCCGCGGGAAGCTCGGCGTTCGAGTACACGCTTTGCACATCGTCCAGGTCTTCGAGCCAGTCCAGCAGTTTGGCTACGGACTTGGCCGTGTCGCCCGTCACTTCGATATCGGTGCCGGCACGCATGGTGATCTCGGACGCTTCCGGGATGAGGCCGGACGCAGCAAGCGCCATCTTCACCGCGTCGAAATCCTCGGGCGCCGTGAGCACGTCGATGGCGCCATCTTCGGGATACACCACGACATCGTCGGCACCGGCTTCGATCGCGGCATCGGTGATGCGCGCTTCATCGATGCCCGCTGCGAACGACAGCACGCCGAGTTTGCGAAACAGGAACGCAACCGAACCGTCGGTACCGAGGTTGCCGCCGAACTTGGTAAACGCGTGGCGCACATCGGCGACAGCGCGCACCTTGTTGTCGGTCAGGCAATCGACGATAACGGCGACGCCACCGGGCGCGTAGCCTTCGTAGCGGAATTCCTCATAGTCCACGCCTTCAAGTTCGCCGGTCGCCTTCTTGATCGCGCGCTCAATGACGTCCTTGGTCATGTTTGCCGACAACGCCTTGTCGATCGCGGAGCGCAGGCGCGGATTGCCCGACGCATCGCCGCCGCCGAGGCGCGCGGATACGGCAATCTCGCGAATGAGCTTGGTGAAAATCTTGCCGCGCTTGGCATCGGTGGCGTTTTTGCGGCCCGCGATGGATGGTCCACGCCCCATGAAAATTTCCGGCACTGCCAAAGGCAATCGGCGATTTTACTCTGCGAAGCGACCTTCGCGCAGGAACCGGACGGTTTGGGCGGCTGCGCGGCCCAAGTCGGCCTCGGGTGGCACAGGCAGAATGCGGTGGCGCCTTCGGTACCGCTGGCCAACCGCAAGGCATGGTCGGGCGCACCCCAGCGACAACGGCAGCCAGGCGTGTCCACCATCACGATCCGTCTGGCCGCGACCGGCGCGGCCGCACAGCGCGTCGCTCAACCGGCCGGCGGTTGCCGGAAGTACGGTTCGACTTCGCCGGAAAACTTCAGCGTCATCGGGTTGCCGCGGCGATCGAGCGCCTTGCCGACTGTCAAGCGCACCCAACCCTCGCTGACGCAGTACTCCTCGACATTGTTTTTTTCTTCACCACGGAAGCGCACGCCGATGCCGCGTTCCAGCAGCGCCTCGTCGTAGAACGGACTGCGGGGATTGGTCGAAAGACGGTCAGGAAGCGAGTCGGTCATGTGGGAGATAGCGCGCGGTGGTGGCGGAGTCGCGAGCATAAGCCAAGCGCCTGCGCGGGCACTCTCAAACGAGAAAATTTCTCGGCGTCAACAGGAGAAAAAGGACTTCACCGGCACGTTACGCGTCGAACCGGCCGTCGCTCAGGAAACGAATCGCCTGGCGCGCGGCGCTCTCCGCGAACAGCAGGCCGGTGTGACTGGTCGCGACCACGCAATGCGCCCTGACTCCAGGCAGCTGCGTTTCCGCGACGGCCACGGTGCCGTCATGCGGTTGCGACAGGGCGCCGAGCAGCACACCCAAACCTACGGGGTACCGTCCAGCAATGACGCCGACGTCGCACGCGCCGCACCAGTCGTCGACGCCCCGTTGCAGCAACGGGGCGCTGTCGCCCAGCATCCAGCTGGTGCCCCAGTGCCGCGCCATCGAAGTGGCGGCAACCGAACCTCGCAATGGCGACCCAAGACATACGATTCGCCCGAGGCGTGCGGCGGCGAGTTGCCGGGCGCATTCGAGCGCGACGAGTCCGCCGAGACTGTGGCCGACAACGTGTACCGGCGCCGAATCCGAGGATTCGATCTGCGCGCGCAGTCTCGCCACCGCCGCATCGGGCCCGCCACGCAGCGAGTGGTAGTCGAAAGTCTCGGGCGCGAAGCCCGCAGCGCGCAAGCGCCGCGCCAGCGGCGCCAGCGCCGCCGCACGCATCCACAATCCGTGCAGCAAAATCACCCGCTCGCTCATTCCTTGAGCGGGCGCACGGCGACGTGGACTTCGGCGAGTTGCGCGTCGGGGATGGGCGACGGTGCGCCGGTCATGAGGCACTGCGCGGTGGTGGTCTTGGGGAACGCGATCACGTCGCGAATTGACTCGGTGCCCGCCAGCAATGCTGCCATGCGATCGATGCCGAACGCGATGCCGCCATGCGGCGGCGCACCGTACTT
>JBKJND010000123.1:0-2926 GCA_046596095.1 Ahniellaceae bacterium
GCTGTCGCGCGCGCTCATTCGCGATTTTCCCGAGCATTACGCGCTCTACAAGATCAAGGAATACACCTACAACGGCATCCGCCAGTACAACCGCAATGGCTTGTTGTGGAAGGATCCGAGCGTCGACGGTCTCAAGACCGGGCACACGTCCGCAGCGGGGTACTGCCTTGCGGCGTCGGCCAAGCGCGGCGACACGCGCCTCATCTCGGTGGTGATGGGCATCGATGCGAAAGCCTCGAAAGAGGGATTCGCCCGACGCGAAGCAGGCAACTCGGCGCTGCTCAACTACGGCTTCCGGTTTTTTGAATCGCACCAGTTGTATCCGGCAGGCGCGGTGGTGGCGTCGCCCGAACTGTTCAAAGGTGCGGTCGATATCGCGAAACTGGGTGTCGAGCGCGCCGCGCTGGTGACGATTCCGCGCGGCGCGTATGCGCGCCTCAAGGCCAACATGAATGTGCCGAGACCCTTGTTGGCGCCGCTCAAGAAAGGCGCGCAGGTCGGCACCATGAGCGTGACGCTCGATGGCAAGCCGGTTCTGACGGCGCCGCTGGTGGCGCTGGAGGAGTACCCGGCGGCAGGCTTTGCCGGCCGCGTGTGGGATTCGGCGCGACTCTGGTGGCAAACCGACTGATCTTGCGGTGGCGCACAGGCTCTCATGGGTGAGGTGATGACGAACATGGCAGACACGGACCCGACCGGCGAAGAAAAAGGTTTTCAGTTTCCGGGGCGCTTTGAGCTGACCGTGATGGGCGACGCGGACGCAGACCTGCTGGCGCTGATCGTCGCTGCCATGAACGCGGCAGGGGTTTCGCTGGTGCCGTGCGACCCGAGCGAGAAGGTCTCCAGTGGCGGTCGCTTTCGCTCGGTCACCGCAAGCTTCGAGTGCGCGTCGCGCGAACATCTTGAAACACTGCATGGCACACTCAAGGCGCATCCGGCAGTGAAGTGGACGTTGTAGGCTCGGCCGTGCCGTTGCACGAACCGCGGGCGGACGACGGCAGCCCGAGCCCACGACCGCCGCGCGATTGTGTGCTTCGCGATCTGGGCCTCCGCGCCTACGAACCCGTCTGGCGCGCGATGCAGGCATTCACCGATGCGCGCGATGATGCGACGCTCGACGAGATCTGGCTGGTCGAACATCCGTCGATCTTCACGCTCGGGCAGGCCGGCAAGCCCGAGCACGTGCTGGCACCGGGCGACATACCCGTGCTCAAGGTCGACCGTGGCGGCCAGGTCACGTATCACGGACCAGGCCAGCTCGTGGCTTACCCGCTGTTCGACCTCCGCCGTCTTGGCATCGGCGTGCGCGACTACGTGAACGGGATCGAGCAGTCAGTGATCGACGTGCTCGCCGACTGGAACATCGTGGCGCAACGCCGTGCCGGTGCCCCTGGTATTTATGTCGGCGACGCCAAGATCATGGCGCTCGGGATACGCGTGCGTCGCGGCTGCACGTTCCACGGACTGGCCTTCAATATCGCGATGGACCTCGCGCCGTATCAACGCATCAATCCGTGCGGTTATGAAGGGCTGCGCGTGACCTCGATGCTAGACTTGGGTGGTCCCGGTTCGCCGGATGACGTGAAGCCCGCGCTGGTCGCCGCGCTCGCACGGCAGTTCGGGTTGCACGCAGTGCCTGCCCCGCCGCTCCTCCCGGAATCCATGGCCACGCAATGAGCGAAATCGTCGGCAAGTCCATTCCGCTGACCTTGCTCAAGGCGCCGACGCTGGTGCCCGGCGTCAAGCAGACCGGCGACGCCAAGATCGGTCGCAATCCGGTGACGTTCGATGCCGCGCAGCCGCTGCTGCGCAAACCGTCGTGGATCCGAGTGCGCATTCCGCCGGGCAACGCGGTGGCGAAGCTCAAGGCACGTCTGCGCGCGAATCGCCTGGTGACGGTGTGCGAAGAGGCGTCGTGCCCCAACATTCACGAGTGTTTCGGCAAGGGCACCGCCACGTTCATGGTGCTCGGGGATGTGTGCACGCGGCGCTGCGCATTTTGCGATGTCGCGCATGGGCGCCCGAAGCCACCCGACGCGACCGAACCCGCGATGCTCGCGCAAACCATCGCCGACATGGGTCTGCGCTATGTGGTGATCACGTCCGTCGACCGCGACGATCTACCCGATGGCGGCGCCGCGCACTTTGCCGCGTGCATCCGGGAGGTACGCGCGGCGAGCCCCGCGATTCGTATCGAGATACTCACGCCGGACTTTCGCGGTCGCGGACGCGCCGAGCGCGCTCTCGAAGCACTGCATGCTGACCCGCCCGACGTCTTCAATCACAATCTCGAAACCGTGCGCGCGCTGTATCGCGAAGTTCGTCCCGGCGCGGATTACGACTGGTCTTTGCGCCTCCTGCAGACATTCAAGGCGCAGCACCCGACGGTTCCAACCAAGTCCGGAATCATGCTGGGCCTCGGCGAGACTCGCGAACAGGTCGGCGACGCACTGCGCGACCTGCGTCAGCACGATGTGGAGATGGTCACCATCGGCCAGTACCTGCAGCCCTCTCCCCACCACCACCCGGTGCTGCGCTACTGGACGCCTGAAGAATTCGCGGAACTCGAGCGCTTCGGTATGGGCCTCGGCTTTCACCACGTCGCGTCCGGCCCACTGGTGCGCTCCTCGTACCACGCCGACCAGCAAGCCCACGCCGCAGGAGTCGCCGTCGGCGGCTGACCGTCGACTTTCCTCGCAGCGCTGCATTTCCGAAATCCTTAAAATTTGGCTTGCGAGCACGCCAACTGTCCGATACGGTCGCGCGGCCGTCAAATCTAGATTGTCTACGGTGCCGATCTGGTGGGTGCGCCACCTCGCCTAAGGCCAATCATGAAACGCGTAGCGATCACGACGATTTTCAGCCTACTTGCGGCGCTCTTAACCTATTTGCTACTGACCTCGCTGAAAATCGATGAGGCCGAGAA
>JBKJND010000375.1:0-8439 GCA_046596095.1 Ahniellaceae bacterium
CTGCAGGCCGTCGCGCGGACCGACTTCGACAATGCGCACGCTGGCGGGCAAGGCGCTCATGCTTGCGAGATCGGTGCGTGTCGCCGGCGATTCAAGAGGCGGCGGCCAGACGCACCAGTACCGCGTCGGCTTCGACAAAATCACCGACCGCAGCGCTGATCGACTCGATCCGGCCTGCGCGCGGCGCTTTCAGCGCCAGCTCCATCTTCATCGCTTCCATCACCAGCAACTCCTGATCGAGCGCAACCTCATCCCCGACCGCCACGCGCAGCAACACCACTCGACCCGGCATGGGTGCTGCGACCGCGTTGCCGCCGCCTGCTGCCACCGCCGAGCCATGCTGATACGCAGGCAGGCATTGCACGCGATGGCGGCGCGTGCCGTCGTGCAGCACGAGGGTGTTGCCGTCATCGAATGCATGCACGCGCCAGCGCATGGCACTGCCGTCAACGCGCGCGCTCAGCCATCCTGCGTCGATGCGTGCGCCCTCGATCACGGCGCTCGCATCGTCTGCGGACACGCGCGTCGAGTGAGGCTCGATGGCCAGCGACAAATCGAAACGTTGACCGCGCCAACTCAAACTCAACCGTCGCGGGTCGTCGTGACCGATGCGCCAACCGTCGGCAATCGCCCAGGGCGAGTTCGTGTCGTCGCTGCACGAGATGGGTGTCGATTCTGTCAACAACGTGACGGCTGCGGCGGCCGCCAGCACGCGCATACGGATGTTCGCGAGCGTGTCGTCGCCGCCATCCGTGTCGCCCTCAGCATCGCCGATGAACTCGTCGAGGTGCCGATCGAGGTAGCTGGTATCGATGCGGCCCTCGACGATCGCTGGATGCCGGATCAGCCTTTCGAGGAAGACGAGATTGGTCTTGAGTCCGACTACCTCGCTCGCGGCCAGCGTCTCGGCCATGCGCGCCAGTGCGCTGCGACGATCAGGGGCGTGCACGATCAGCTTCGCGATCATCGGGTCGTAGAAAATGCTGACGGCATCGCCGGATGTCACGCCGGCATCGATGCGCACACCCGTCGCAGGCGCTGGCAACACCAGGTGCTCGATGCGTCCGGACGCCGGCAGAAATCCCCGGTCGGGGTCCTCTGCGTAAAGCCGCACTTCAATCGCGTGGCCGCGTTGCGCGAGGTGCTCCTGCGCCATTGGCAAAGGCTCGCCTGCGGCGACGCGCAACTGCCATTCGACCAGTTCGAGCCCCGTCACCATCTCGGTCACCGGATGCTCGACCTGCAACCGGGTGTTGATCTCCATGAAGTAGAAACCACCGTCCGGCGCCACGATAAATTCCACCGTCCCCGCATTCACGTAGTCGATCGCATGCCCGGCCGCGACCGCCGCCGCCCCCATGCGCGCACGCAACTCCGGCGTCAGAAACGGCGACGGAGATTCTTCAAGCACCTTCTGATACCGCCGCTGCGCCGAGCATTCGCGCTCGCCCAGATGGATCACGTTGCCGTGCGTGTCGCCGAATATCTGGATCTCGATATGCCGCGGCTGTTCGATGTAGCGCTCAAGCAGCACGCGGTCGCGCCCGAACGCGTTGCGCGCTTCGCGCTGGCACGATTCGAGACTGGCAAGGAATTCCTCCGGGGTGCGCACGATGCGCATGCCCTTGCCGCCGCCGCCGTGCGCGGCCTTGATCATCAGCGGATAGCCGACGCTGTCGGCAGCTTGGAGCAGCGCCTCCGGCGCCTGTTCGGCGCCGGTGTAGCCCGGCACTACCGGCACGCCTGCCGCCTGCATCAGATCCTTGGCACCGGCCTTGCTGCCCATTTTGCGCATCGACGCGGCGCTGGGGCCGATGAAGGCCATGCCGGCCGCCACTACCGCTTCCGCAAAGTCGGCGTTTTCGCTCAGGAATCCGTAGCCGGGGTGGACGGCCTGGGCGCGGCCTCTTTGAGCAGCTTCCAGTATGGCGCTCGGCCTCAGGTAACTTTCCTGCGGTCTTGAGGGACCTATTGGCCATGCCTCGTCCGCCTCGCGCACATGCAGCGCGTTGGCGTCGGCTTCCGAATAAACCGCGATGCTTCGCACCCCAAGTCGCCGACACGTACGCACTACACGGCACGCGATCTCTCCCCGATTCGCGATGAGCACCCGATCGAACATCAGGAATTTCCGACCCACGAAGGTGCGCGTTTATCGAGGAAGGCGGAGAGGCCTTTCTGCCCCTCCTCCGACACACGCAGGCGCGCGATCAGCGCCGCATTTTCGGCGTCGATCTGAGCTGCTTGAGTTTCACTCAGGCCGCTCATCGTCAGCGCGAGCCGCTTTGCCTCGCGCTGCGCGATCGGCCCACCCTTGCCGAGCCAATGCAGCGCGCGTTCGACCGCTTCATCGAGTTCGCCGTTGGGCACGCATTCGTGCAGCAGCCCGATGCGCGTGGCTTCGCTGGCGTCGATCACTTCGGCCGTCACAAACAGTCGACGCGCATGCCGCGCGCCAATGGCCGCGATGACGTATGTCGAAATCACGGCCGGAACAAGACCAAGTTTGACCTCGGACAACGAGAACTTCGCGCCTTCGACGCCGATCGCGATGTCGCAGCACGCGATCAATCCAACGCCGCCGCCATAGGCGGAACCGTTCACCCGAGCGATCGTCGGCTTGCCGAGGAAGTTGAGGGTACGCATCAGCTCGGCGAGCTTGAGCGAATCCGCGCGGTTGTCGGTTTCGCTCGCCGACGCCATGCGTCGCATCCAGTTGACATCCGCGCCGGCCGAAAACGTGCTGCCCGCACCGGTCAGCACCACCGCGCGCACCGAATCATCGGCGCTGGCCACTTGCAACGCCGAGGTCAGCTCCGCGATCAATACATCGTCGAATGCGTTGTGCACGCTCGCGCGATCGAGCGTGATCGTTACCACAGCGTCTTGCTTGGACATCGCGATGGCGGAAGTCATCGCGCGCTCACATCCGGAACACGCCGAAGCGGCGCTGCACGAGCGCGACATCTTCGATGGGAGCGTTGAGGCTGGCCGAAATTCCGAGTCCCAACACGCGGCGGGTGTCGGCGGGATCGATGATGCCGTCGTCCCACAAGCGCGCGGTGGCGTACCACGGGCTGCCCTGATGCTCGTACTGCGCGCGGATAGGCGCCTTGAACGCTTCCTCCTCTTCCGGCGACCAGGACTTGCCGGATGCCTCGATGCCGTCGCGCCGCACCGTCGCCAGCACACTCGCAGCCTGTTCGCCGCCCATGACCGAGATGCGCGCGTTCGGCCACATCCACAGGAAGCGCCCGCCGTACGCGCGGCCGCACATCGCGTAGTTGCCGGCGCCGAACGAACCACCGATCACCACGGTGAACTTCGGCACGTTGGCGCACGCGACCGCCGTCACCATCTTCGCGCCATCCTTCGCGATGCCCGCGTTCTCGTACTTGCGGCCAACCATGAAGCCCGTGATGTTCTGCAGGAAAATAAGTGGAATGCCGCGCTGGTTGCAGAGCTCGATGAAGTGCGCACCTTTCAACGCAGACTCGGCAAACAGTATTCCGTTGTTGGCAATGATGCCGACCGGGTATCCGTAAATGTGCGCGAAGCCCGTCACCAGCGTCTTGCCGTAACGTGCCTTGAATTCCTGGAAGTCCGAGCCGTCGACGATGCGCGCGATCACCTCGCGAATGTCGAATGGTTTGCGCGGATCGGCAGGAACGATGCCGAGCAATTCCTCCGCCGCGAACAGCGGCTCGCGTACCGGCATCGTTGCGACCGGCAACACCTTGCGGCGATTGGTGTGACGCAGGATGTCGCGCGCAATGGAGAGGGCGTGTTCGTCGTCTTCGGCAAGGTGATCGGCCACACCTGAGATCGCGGTGTGCACATCCGCGCCACCGAGCGACTCGGCATCGACAACTTCGCCGGTCGCGGCCTTGACCAGCGGCGGGCCACCCAGAAAGATCGTGCCTTGCTCGCGCACGATCACCGACTCGTCGCTCATCGCCGGCACGTACGCGCCGCCTGCAGTGCACGAACCCATGACCACCGCGATCTGCGGAATGCCGGCGGCGGAAAGTTGCGCCTGGTTGTAAAAGATGCGACCGAAGTGTTCGCGATCAGGAAAAACTTCGTCCTGCAGGGGCAGGAACGCACCGCCGGAATCAACCAGGTAAATGCAGGGCAGCCGGTTCTCGCGCGCAATCTCCTGCGCGCGCAGGTGTTTTTTCACCGTGATGGGGAAGTAGGTGCCGCCCTTGACCGTGGCGTCGTTGGCCACGACGACGACTTCAAATCCATGCACGCGCCCGATGCCGGTGACGATGCCGGCTCCGGGCGCCTGGCCGTCGTACATTTCTTCGGCAGCGAGTGGCGAAAACTCGAGAAACGGGGAACCCGGGTCGAGCAGGGCGCTAATGCGTTCGCGCGGCAGCAGCTTGCCGCGCTCGGTGTGTTTGGCGCGGGCTTTCTCGCCGCCGCCGACCGCTGCGCGTTTGAGGCGCGCATTCAAATCGTCGAGCGCGACCTGCATCTGCGCGCGGCTCGCGGCAAACGCATCGCTGCGCGGATCGATCTGGCTACGCAAGCTCGGCATCGCGGGCACCGTCGCACGGGACCCGCATCACACCACAACCGCAGGTCCGCTGGCGAGTCGAATCGAGCAGAGCAGAGCCCCTCTCCCCCCGGGAGAGGGGTTGGGGAGAGGGTACGAGTTCGCGAATTCGTCAAAGCTTTGCGGAGTTCCGCTTAGCCGCAAGATCGGACCCTCTCCCTCAGTCGCTCTCCCGAGGGGAGAGGGAAGAAGTCCGGCGATTCACTGGTTGAGATCAGGGGGCCATGAATCCGAGGTTCGAGCTGGCGAATTGCCCGAGGTTGGGAAAGATCGTCGCGAGCGTGGTGGGATCAGTGACGCCGAGCCAGCGCGCCAGCGTTGCCGCATATTGCTCGACACCGATTTGCGGAATTTGCTGGCCACGATCGAAGCTGATCGCGCCGTTGAGCACGAGATCCGGATATGCGCCATAGAGACGCCCACCATTCACCGCGCCGCCCATGACGAACGCATTGCTGCCCCAGGCATGATCGGAGCCGTTGCCGTTGGAACTCAACGTGCGGGCAAACTCGCTCATGGTGAACGTGGTGACTTCGTTTTGCGCACCAATCTCGCCCAGTGCCGTCCAGAACGCGAGCATGGCTGCCGATACGCGCTGCATCAATCCGGCGTGACCGTTGGCGCCTTCGCTCATCAGTCCATCGTGCAGATCGAAACCACCCAGGCGCACGAAGTAAATCTGCCGCTGGTGCTGAATGCCGAACGCGGTGTCGCGCGAAACCTTGATCATGCGCGCGACCATCCTGAGCTGGTTGGCCAGTGTTTCGGTCGGAAACACGGTGGTGACGTTGCCGTTGACGGGATCGGCCAGCGCCGGGTTCAAGGTACTGAATACGGACTGCGCGCGATTCATGACCGCCTGATACTCGGTCGCGAAGGGAGAGGTATTGCCGCCCGCGAGAATCGCACCGATTGCGTTGGCGCGTGGGGTACCACCGCCAGTCAGCAACGGACTCAGTCCGTTGGTGCCGATCTGGTACGGGAAAGTCTGCAAACCCACTTGAAAACGATTGTCGCCGGCAATCGAAATGCAGGGCGACAGCACCGAACCCGCAGGATTCTGGATGCGCACCGCGTCCACCACCGTACCGCCCCAGCCCACGGTTGAGCTGCCGGCCCGACCGAAGTGCCACTGGAACGTCTGGTCGCTGTGCGAAAACAGCTGCGGCGGTCGTAGCGCAGGGTTGGAGTTGTATTCGAGCTTGGTGATCGGGCGAGTCAGCGTGCCGATGTTCGGAATAAAAGCGACGCGGTTCTGCTGGTACAAAGTATGCAAATCGAGCATGCCTCTGTCATCGACCGCGGTCACGCCTCCGGGAATGCCAGGATGCAGCGCGTACTGCGCGGTCGTCGCGGAGTCGACGATTTGAGTGCCGGCGAGCAGCGTGCGATCCAGCGCAAGACCGGTCGGGTTGGTGGCCGCGTTGTAAACGCCGCCACGCGCCAACGCGTACGCGTCGTAACGCGCCTGGTCGTACGGCACCAGCATGTTGAAGGCGTCGTTGCCGCCATCGAGGTACACGCACACCAGCGCCTTGTAACCCGTGACATTGCCTTTGGCCGCCGCGAGCGCGGAACCCACCAGGCCGAATTGAGGAATGAGTGCGGCAGCACTACCGCAGCCGATGGCACCGGCGAGCCCTTGCAGAAATTCCCGGCGGGAAGCGCGCGTCTGGCGTGAGCAAGTATTCATGGTCATCTCCTCAGCGCTGCGTCGCGAATTCGGGGGACAGCGCGGTGACGTAAGCCACCGAGCGTGCTTTATCTATCGCGGATGCGGCACCCAACGCAGTCAGCATCGTGGACAGTGAATTGCGTGTGGTCGTGGTCATCGAGCCGTACAACATCCGCTGGTTGGCGAGTTCAATCATCGCCGCGTTGTCTGCCGCACCGGCTAGCGGCCCCAGATCGACCCACGCACGATTTTGAACTCCGCCCTGACCCACATACCCAAGCCAGCTGAAGTTGTAGAGCGTATTGCCCACCAGCCACGCGGTGCTCTCGTTGGTTATCTGAAATTCGGGAGAGAACAAACCAGCAGCAGCGATCGGACCGGGCTGCTGGAAATCCGGCAAGTAGAAATTGAATACCGTTGGCGCTCGCAGTGGAGCTTGCCCAAAGCCACGCGCACCGGAGCTCATGGGAATGCGCAGTGCAGGTTGCCCGGCGGCAGGCGGCGGGGCCACAACGTCCCACGCCCTCCACAGCGCCGTCAGCCGCAACAGCGGCTCGCGCAGTTTGCCGAGATCAGCTGGTGGATTGACGTTGCGCGCATCGGCGTCGAGCAGGATCGCGCGAATGACCGCGCCGAGATCGCCTCGCTCGTTGCTGCCGTTGTTTTCGAACACGGCGGCCACGCGACCGATGTAAGCGGCCGACGGCGTGCTGGTGACGAAGCGCTGGATCAGCTGCCGCGAAATGAAAGGCGCAACGTTCGGGTGCAGATGAATGACGTTGAGCATGAGGCCCACATCCGTTCCGCATACCTGGCCGGCCGGCAGCACCACGTCGGACAGCACCGTCTTCGCGGTCACATCATGCTCGGCCTGGATGCAGGTCATGGGCATGTAGCCAAACGGGGGCGCGTTGCTGCCGTTGAAGATGGTGGTGGCGTTGCTGTAGTTGAAGCCGGTGAACAGCTTTGCCATTTCAGAAACGGTGGTCTGGTCGTAGGTCGGGACCGGCTGGCCTCCCAGCAGGATCGGGCTGAAATCGAGGTTGCGCTCGATAAGGCCCACCGAGAACAGCTGCATGACTCCGCGCGCGTAGTTCTCGTCCGGCAGGCGCGTGCCTGCGGCCCTGCGGTTGCGGAAGTGACTCAGATACTTGCCCATGGTCGGGCTGAAGGTCACGTCGTTGAGCAATATCCGGTAGTTGCCAAAGCCACCGCGCGCAAGCAGGTCCCAGTATTCGGACATCTGGATGATGTCGTTACTGATGGCGCCGTTGACGTCGGACACCACGAAGATTTGGCTCAGCGCCCAGGCCATGCGTTGACGGAGTTGATCGGGACCATACGCCGCGGTGTGAAAAAACCGGTCGATGCGGTCAGTCTGGTTGAGGTCCTGATTGAGCGGCGGCGGGGTGCCGATGGCGACGAACAGTGCTTCCATATGTGGCCGCGCGGCGGTCAGCGGCATCGACAACTGGCGATCCAGCCACAACTGATAGCCAAGATTGCGCACGGTGGCGATCTCGGTCGTGGTTGGCCCGAAGGTGGCCTGGGTCAGGAAGCGTGCAGCTTCCGCGTCGTTGGCCGGAGCGTCGCCTGGCGCGAGTTCCTCGAAACTCGCGCGAAAAACGGTGTCGTAGATCGCCGCGCTGGTCTGGGACGCGGCGCAAAGCGCCGCCAGCATCAACAACAGTCGAATGAAGTGATATTTCACGGCAGCTATTCCCCTTTATCCGCGGACCAACTCTGCACATCGATCTTGGTCAACGCCATGTCATGGCTGCTGGCGCGTGACGAAGTGCGCATCTTGCGCCAATTGGAACGTTCAGCAAAGACCTCCGAACCGCCATCCATGACCGCCAATCGTCCCGGGATGACGAAATCCTCCAACGCGCGGTCCGGCGAACCGCCGACACGTCACCATAAAAAAGGCAAAAAAAATCAGCCGCCCGAAGGCGGCTGACGAGTGTAGGAAGCGAGCGGAGCCAGAGAGGCACCGCATCAAGAACTACTTCTTGGGGTTGGCGCTGTCGTCCATTTGAGCTGCAGCAGCGTCGCCGGCAGCTTCAGCAGCGTCGGCAGCTTGCGCAGTCTCTTCCTTCACTTCAGCCGATGCGTCGTGCGCTACCGCAGCGACTTCATTGGCTGCTGCGTCCACTTCCGAAGCCACTGCTTCGCTGGTTGCTTCCGCTGCCGCGCCCAT
>JBKJND010000462.1:0-5054 GCA_046596095.1 Ahniellaceae bacterium
CAGGCTGGCCTGCGCCGCATGTTCTTGCACGCCGCGGAAATGGCGTTCGAGCTCGCTGAGGGCGGCAGCTATTGCTTCACCGCACCGTTGCCCCCGGAACTCTCAAGCGTCCTCAACCGCCTCACGTAGGTCTCGTCGCGCAAGCGACCTGACTTCCTCGCGGCTTGCGTCAGGCCGCTGGCGCGACCTGACCTACTTCACGTCGTAGGACATGACTTTTTCGGGTTCCTGCAGGAAATTGCCCTGCACGAAGCTGACGCCGAAACCAAACAACAGCGCCATCGATGCGGTGTCCTCAACCCATTCGGCGACGGTTTGCTTGTCAAGCTTGTGTGCCTGCTCGCAAATCTCGCGCACGCGTTTCTGGTTGTCGGTGTTGGTGCTGAAACCCTGCATCAGCGCGCCGTCGATCTTGACGAAACGTGCGTCGATGTTCTTCAGCGTCTGGAACGAATCGAAACCCGAGCCGAAGCGCGCAATCGCGAAACGCGCGTGCAACTGATCGAGCCCCTTGATGAACTGGCGCACGGTCTTGAGATGCGTCACCACATGGCTCTCCGCCATCTGGAAGATCAACCGATCGCCGCTGACCCGGTGCGTCTTGAGGCACTGTGCGATGTACGGAATGAGGCTCGGGTCTTCGATGCCCTGAGGGGATATGCGCAGGAACATCGTGATCGGGCCGCTGGCCTGCCGCTCCGCCAGCGACGCGATTGCGTGCTCGAGCACCCAACGATCGACCGCCGCGCTCAGATTGAATCGTTCCGCCATGGGCATGAAATCGCCGGGACCGAGCTCGCCAACTCCGGTAGCGAGGCGCACCAGCACATCGAACACCTCGCCCTCTTCGCCTTGCAGGCTGACGACCGACTGGAACAACAGCACCAGGCGCCGTTTGTCGAGCGACTCCTTGATCGCGTTCGATCGACGGCTCTCGGCTTCAAGACTGGCGCGGTCGTGGGCGCCCGGATCGTGCAGCTCCACCCGATTGCCGCCGCCGGATTGCGCAACCTTCAGGCTGCGATTCGCTTCCTCGAGAATGACGGGTAGATTGGCGTTGATCTCACCGATTAGCACGATCGCGACACTGACGCGCAGGCCAATCGACTTGCCGGCAACATCGAACAAATGCTCCTCGAACGCCTTGCGAAATGCTTCCGCGCGTTCGCGCACGAGCACCGCGTCGGCCATCGGCGAAAGCAACGCGAAAGTGTATTCGCCAATGCGCGCGGCGTGCTCTCCGTCGAGCAGGTGTTGCTTGATCAGCGCCGCGATGTCGCCCAGCAACAGAGCGGCATTGCCGAGCCCGACACGGTCGAGCAGGGTGCGAAAATGATCGGCCTCGATCAGCCACCACGCCGCTCCGCCACCGCTTTTTACCACCGCGTTGCTCAGCGTTTCGAGGCGCGACAGCATCGCCTGACGATTGAGCAGATCTGTCACGAGATCGTGCGACCGGAGTTTCTCAAGCTCAGCCGAATCTACCGAACCGGGCAGCCGGATCACGACTTGCTGGCAACGCTCGTGTTCATAAGTGGCAGGTTGGAATTCCATGACCGCGTCGAATTCGGCGCCATCTCCACGCATCGCGCGCGTCTGGAACTGTTCGGGCGGAGCCTCGCCGCGACCGAGGGATTTCAGCAAGGTCTTGAATGCGTCGGCATGATCGCCCGCAATAAGGTCAAGCAGCGACAGTCCCTCGACGTCTTCGAACGAGTCGAAGCCGAAAATCTCAAGATAGGCCATGTTGGCGCGCAGATGCATGCCTTCATGCACGTACGCGATGGGATCGCGCGAGGATTCAAGCAAAGCGTCGCAGCGACGTTCGCTTTCGCGCAGCCCGATCTCAGCCGAGCGCAGTTTCCGTCGCGCATCCAGATCGTCGACCGCCCGCAACAACGCGCGCGTCGTGTCGCCTGGTTGCGACGTCACCGCAACCCCCACGGCGCCCGCCGCAAGGTGAGCAAAATACGCTGCCGCGTCGAGCTGCTCCTGAACCGCGAGGACTGGTATGGCCTTGCCGGCGGCAGCAATGGTTGCAACCACGGCCGCAATCGGCATGGATGTCACTGCGGGATTGGCAAATGCCACGTCGAACGGCTGTTCCCGCAATAGCGTGGCAAGTTGTTCGAGGCTTTCGGCGCGCACAGGCCGCACCGCCACGCCGCCATTGCGCAAATCGTTGAGACGGTGTTCGGCGTCGTCGAGGGTGGGCTCGATCAGCAACAGGCGCACAAAGTTGTCTGACTTGACCATGCAGAGTTCCGGAAGCGATGCGGCGGCGGCGATGCGACGTTTGTACCGCAATGTACCGGCGGACCGCCAGCCGTGCAGAGGATTCAACTGAATGCAAGCGTGCGCCCGGATAGCGGAGTCTTGCTGGCAGCGCCCTCGACCTCGCGGACCAGCCGCGGCACGAGGTAGCCCGGAAGCTGCCGTCGCATCTCGTCCACGAGCTCAACTGCATGGGCGTCGTCGACCGCGAAATGCGCGGCGCCGGCGACCGCGTCCAGTGCGTGCAGATAATACGGAGTCACGCCGCTTCGGAGCAGGCGTCGACTCAAGTCGGCCAGCACTGCGACGGAGTCGTTGACGCCGCGCAGCAGCACCGACTGGTTGAGCAAAACACAGCCCGCGTTGCGCATTTGCCGCAGGGCGCTATCCACTTCGGCGTCGAATTCCTGGGCGTGATTGGCGTGGATCACGATGACCTTCGAGAAGTCCAGACTTTCAAGCCAGGCGACGAGCTCCCTGTCCACGCGCGCAGGCAGCACCACCGGCAGGCGCGTGTGAATACGCAATGTCGCGATATGCGGCAGTTCGCGCAGCGCGTCCGTCAGCTCTGCAAGCTTGTGGGTTGCCAGCGACAGCGGGTCGCCACCCGACAGGATCACTTCATCGATCTCGGGGTGCCCGCGCAGCCAGTCGACAGAAGACGCCCAACCGTCGCGCGCGGCGATTTCATCCGCATACGGGAAATGCCGACGAAAACAGTAACGGCAATGCACCGCGCAGCTGCCGGTCGCGATGAGCAGCGCTCGGCCTGCGTATTTGTGCAGCACACCTTCGCCAATGCCTGCGCGTGCGGCAAGGTCTCCGACCGGATCGAGACCGAAACCTGCGACCACGGCGTTCTCGCAATCCATCGGAAGAACCTGACGCAACAAGGGATCTCCGGCGTCGCCGCGCCGCATGCGCGCCACGAATGCGCGCGGCACGCGCAAGCCGAAGTGGTGCATTGGGGCGCTGGGCAGCCGGTCGCGCAGCTGATTGAGCCCCAGTTCGGCCAGCAGCGCATGCGGGTCGACGATGGCATCGCGCCACTGGCGACGCCAATCGGGCGGATGCGTGGATTGGGAGGTTGCGGGTATCATTGGGCGGTTACTTCGCACGTCGAGCGGCGCCTTGGGCGATTTCGCGCGTCGCGCTGCTGACTCGGATTTATTCCTGCCATCTTACCCGGCCGCCGCGCGCGGCCGGTGCCATTTCCCGGAGCAGTTTGCATGGCCACTTATGGCTTGAACGACGTCAAGAACGGTTTGAAAATCATGGTCGACGGCGATCCCTACACGATCATCGACGCCGATTTCGTCAAGCCCGGCAAAGGCCAGGCATTTACCCGCATCCGCATCCGCAACTTGCGTAACGGTCGCGTCATCGACAAGACGCTCAAGGCAAGCGAGTCGTTCGAGGGCGCCGATGTCATGGACACCGACATGCAATACCTCTATTTCGACGGCGAGTTCTATCACTTCATGCAGGCCGATTCGTTCGAGCAGCATCAGGCCGACAAGAACGCCATGGGCGACGCGGCCAAATGGCTCAAAGGCGAGGAGTCCTGCGTGGTCACGCTGTGGAACGGTGCGCCTTTGTCCGTGGCCGCGCCCAACTTCGTCGAACTGACGATTGTCGAAACCGATCCGGGCCTGCGCGGCGACACGTCCTCGGGCGGCGGCAAGCCGGCCAAGCTCGAGACTGGAGCGACAGTGCGCGTTCCGCTGTTCGTCGAGAACGGCGAAAAAGTGCGGGTCGACACGCGCGAGGGCAGTTACGTCTCGCGCGTCAAGTAGCGGTCGGCGCACACCCGTGCCCATGAGCAATTCGACCGGATCGCTCCGCGAATGCGACTTGCTGCTGAGCGCGCGTTGGGTGATCCCGGTCGAGCCGCATGGCGTGGTGCTTGAAGACTACGCGGTCGCAATCGTCGATGGCAGTATTGTCGAACTGTTGCCGGCGCACGACGCGACTTCGCGCTGGCGTGCGCGCGAGCGCATTCACCTGGCCGGGCACGCGCTGCTGCCGGGGCTCGTGAATGCCCACACGCACAACCCGATGACGCTGATGCGTGGGCTGGCCGACGACTTGCCGCTGATGACGTGGCTGCGCGAGCACATCTGGCCGGCCGAGGCCAAGGTCATCGGCCCTGCGTTCGTACGCGACGGCATCGAGCTTGCGATTGCGGAGATGCTCCGCGGCGGCACGACCTGTTGCAATGAGAACTATTTTTTCCCCGATACCGCTGCGGAAACCTATGCGAAAGCCGGGTTTCGCGCCATGGTCGGATTGCCGATCATCGATTTCCCGACGGCATGGGCAGCCGGCGCCGACGAATATTTCGACAAGGCGCTAGCCACGCAAGCGACGTTTCGCGATGCGCCTCTTGTCGGAACCTGCTTCGCCCCGCATGCGCCGTATACGGTCGGGGATGAAAGTTTCGCGCGCATCCGCGAACTTTCCGCAACGCACGACCTGAGAGTCCATTGCCACGTCCACGAGACCGCACAGGAAATTGCGGATTCGCTGCGCGATCACGGTGTACGTCCGCTGGCCAGGCTCGACCGGCTGGGGCTCCTTGATTCAAGGATGATAGCGGTGCACATGACCCAGCTCGATGACGCGGAGATCGCGCGTTGCGCTGAGGCCGGCGTCCACGTTGTGCATTGTCCCGAGTCGAACCTCAAGCTTGCGTCCGGTTTCTGCCCGCTGGCGAAAATCCTGGATGCGGGCATCAATGTCGCGATTGGCACCGACGGTTGCGCCAGCAACAACGATCT